>DAOWMW010000189.1 GCA_030642865.1 Desulfobacteraceae bacterium | reverse complement strand
GGCGAAGCAAACTTAGAAATTCAAGAAATTTATTCTTTAATAGCGGAAAAAACAATTAAACTTTCCGTATTGTCTTTTTTGCAATTTCCTAACCGGACACCACTGAGTATTTTAACCAACTGTATAAAAAATTACAAAATATAGCATTATTTTATTATATTATAATTATGTCAAGAATAAGCTAAATAATTCCTGAAAAAAGGAGAAAATAAATATGTGGGCTGTGGTGGCAAAAGAGACAGGAGGTTCTGATGTTTTAGCACTGGTAAATATTGAAATTCCAATTCCAGGGGAGGGCCAGGTCCTTGTGAAAGTGGAAGCCTGCGGCGTATGCAGACACGACGTTCTGGTAAGACAAGGGGTCTTTCGGCAAAATGTAAGTTATCCTGTAATTCTGGGGCATGAAATATCAGGAGAAATTGTTTCAACGGGGAAAAAAATAAAAAAATTTAAAACCGGAGACCGTGTTGTATGTCTTCCATGGAGTAATTTATGCCATGTATGTAAATACTGTCAAACAGGGAGAAATGCTTCCTGTCCGGATGCAGTTTTAATCGGAGATACAGGTCTAAACGGAGGTTATGCAGAATATGTGATCATTGACGAATACAACCTTGTAAAACTCCCTGATCAGATACCCTGTGATGAAGCTTCTTTTATATCGTGCGCCATAGGTACGGTTTTTAACGGAGTAATAGATATTGGAAAGGTAACGCCCCGTGACACAGTGCTGGTGACCGGTGCAAATGGCGGACTCGGGATTCATGCAATACAGCTTGCACTCCTTTCAGGAGCAAGGGTTATAGCCCATGTTACTTCTGCTGACGCCATGGATGAGCTCATCGACTTTGGCGTTGACAAAGTTATCTTTACAGATCGCGGAGAAGATTTTTCGCCAATAATCGATGACCTCACCCATGGAAACGGGGTTGATGTGGTAATAGATTGTGTAGGCACGCCTGTTTTCAGGCCTGTTTTAAAAAGTATGGCACAATATGGGCGCTGGGTTTTGTGCGGGCAGGTAACAGGAGATTTTGTTAAATTCAGCCCTGCCCAAATTTTTTTAAAGGGAATAAATCTGTTAAGTACATACGGTTCAACCAAAGAACACCTGGAATCATCAGTCAGGCTTGTAAAAGATGGTAAAGTCAAACCTGTAATAGCAAAAAGGTTTTCCCTTGAACATGCAAAAGATGCCCATAATGCGCTGGAATCCGGAGGAAACGCAGGGAGAATTGTCCTGACAATTTCCGGGGAGAATTTGTAAGTTTTCAACACTCAAAAGGAAAATATGGGATACTTTCCAAATAGAAATGCATGATACTGTCATCTGTAGTGAGAATGCTTTTTATTTAAATCCTGGCAGGCTTTATCATTCATGCTGCATGAGCAGTCATATCCGCGGCAGGAAGAGCCATCCCTGTATTTTTTGGTAAAACTTTTAACAGCATAAATAACAGCCACCCCGACTATGAGAATTACTATAAATGTTTCCATTTTTTTATCTCCTCATGGTTCGCCCAAAAATAAATTCACAGTTTTAAGTGTTGAGGCACCTGCCTGGCAAGACGCAAAAGCGTAGAAATATTGTAACTATTCAGCCAATATCTACAACAACAGGTATAATCTGATTAAAACACTGAATCAGTTATAACTGAGTAGTTACGAAATATAAAATATTTTTGCGTTTTTTAAACGCAGTCAGACAGAATGCATCACCGCTTAAAATATAAAATTATTTTCGAGCGAGCCCTTAATATCCTAGCAAAGTACCACCCTGAAAAACAAGTACTGACAGGCCAAAAGCCAGAACTGTATTAAAAACCATGGAAAATGCTCCCCATTTCCATGAACCGGCCTCTTTCACAATACAGACCACAGTAACAAAACAGGGGGCATAAAATATAGTAAAGATAATCAGGCTAAAACCTGCCAAAGGACTCCACGCAGGACTTTTTGCCAGTGTTTCTGAAAGCGAGTCTGTAGCTTCCGGATCAACTTCCCCAAGGGAATATGCAGTCCCCAGGGTTGATACAACCACCTCTTTTGCAGCAAAGCCTCCAACAAGGGCAATATTGGTACGCCAGTCAAAACCGGCCAGGCGTGTCAGGGGTTCAAGGCTGCTCCCAAGACTTCCCGCAAGTGATTTTTTTAAACCCGCCTCGGTTTCCTGGCGATCTATGTTTAATAGCTGGTCATTTAATTTCAAAGCTTCAGGAGAAAGATTATCATCATCAGAGGCAACTTCTGAGGCAATTGACGGAGCCGACGCCATGATGGCTTCTCTTTTTTGTTCAAAAATCTTTACATCTGATTCAGGAAGGCCGGGGAAAGTCATCATTGCCCATAGTATAATTGAAATTGCCAGAATAACGGTTCCCGCTTTTTTAATATACTGCCAGGTTCTTTCCCAGGTATGCATGAGAACACCTTTGAAAGTAGGGAAACGATAGGGGGGGAGTTCCATAACAAACGGGGTTGAGTCTTCCTTTATAATAGTGCTTCGCAAAAATTTGGCAACAAAGAGAGCCCCCAGCCAGGAAATCGCTGTGATAATAAACATAAGAAAGGTTTCGTGGGAAGAAAAAAATGCAGCAATTAAAAGAACAAAAACCGGAAGCTTGGCTCCGCAGTTCATAAAAGGTACAGTCAAAAGGGTGGCAAGCCTTTCTTTTGGTGATTTGATTGTCCTGGTTGCCATGACCCCTGGAACCGCACAACCGCCGGCAATGCCGCCGGATACAATAAAGGGCATCACAGAACTGCCATGGAGGCCAAAAAAACTAAATACCCTGTCGAGCATATAGGCTACACGTGCCAGGTAGCCCGAGTCTTCCAAAATAGCAATTCCGAAAAACATAAACATAATAAGGGGCACAAATCCCAGAACACCTCCAACACCGTCGATAACACCCGATACAACAAGGGATTTCAAGTGGCCATCCGGCAGATGCCCCTGGGCAAATCCTCCAAGCCAGCCAAAAAAGTTTTCAAACCAGCCCACCGGCATCTCGCTGTACTTAAATGTAAACTGATAAAGTGCCAGGATAACCCCAACCATAATTATGGGGCCCAAAAAACGGTTTGTTACAACCTGGTCAATTTTATCTGATGTGTACAGCCTGTTAATATTAGAATTATACTTTAAAACCCCTTGCTTCATAATCGATTTTATATATCCGTAACGGTGATCAGCAATAATAGCTTCGGGGTAAGTATCAAGGGTTTTTTCCAGATGAACAGATACTTTTTTTGTAATCTGTTCAATCTCCTTTGAAAGAGCGGGATTTTCCTTTTGTCCGAGTTCTATAATCTGTTTATCTTTTTCCAGATACTTTAAAGCTGTCCATCTGGAAATATGTCTCTTATTTAAAAAACTATTTAACTCGATTTTTTTTTCAATTTGATCAAGCGCATCATCAATATCTCTCCCATAGGATATAGCAAAATAAGGGGCTTTTTTTGTTTTATCAGTAGCAGCATTCATAAGCTCCTGCTTTCCCACCCCCTTCCGGGCTATTGTGGGTATTACAGGAACCCCCAGCAACTCGGAAAGTTTTTCAATATCTATATCAATTCCACGGGTTTTGGCCACGTCAATCATGTTCAGAGCGATACAGATGGGAAGACCCATCTCCATGAACTGGAGGGAGAGATAAAGATTACGTTCAAGATTTGAAGCATCAACAATATTAATAACCATACCCGGTTTTTCATTAACCAGAAAATCCCTTGCAACTACTTCTTCCAGGGAATACGCAGTGAGGGAATATGTCCCCGGCAAATCAACAATTTTGATTTTACTCCCATTATT
>DAOWMW010000212.1 GCA_030642865.1 Desulfobacteraceae bacterium | reverse complement strand
TATACTCACTTCTTATAATATACGGGAGGGAAGCTGCGCCCCTTGCAAGCCCTGCCAGAAGATGTGCATTGGGCATATGACAATGGATAATATCCGGCACAAATTTTTTAAGCAATTTCTTGAGCCCCAACACACTTTGAGAGATGGATAATGGGTTGAAGTGTTTGGGAAGATTAAGTGCGGAAATGTTATCCAGCCCCTTTTTTCTGGCATAAAACTCAACATCCGATCTTAACTTACCAGGCCTTAAGCCACAGGCAAGAATAACTTTTGCCCCCATATTTTTCTGGGCCAGGGCCAAGTCAACAGAAGGCTCAGAAGATTCTGTCCACTTCCAATTGCTTAAAACATGCAATACTTTAATCTGCATAAATTTCTTCCTGATTTTCCATGGGCTGTATATGTCTGATTAGATTTTTTGCCGCTGTAAATACCTCATCAGGGGAAATTTTTTTGGTACATTCCCTTGTTTTGCATTTTCGGTCTCTGCATGGACTGCATGGAAGGTCTTTTCTTACAATAAAGCTGCTATTATCACCAAAAGGAGCATTTATAACCGGATCTGTGGGCCCGAATATGGCAACCACAGGAACGTGGGAGAAAGCCGCAATATGCATTGGTGCTGTGTCACCACCTATATAAAGGTCACAACGCTTTATCAAATGAACCAGTTGTCTTAAACTGGTGGTGGGGCAGGCTATAACCGGATCATTTTTCATCATACTGGTGATCTCCTGAACGGTCTTTATTTCACTTCCACCCCATGTGAAAATAACTTCACCATTGTAATTTTCAATCAGCGCATCTGCGAGACGCGCATATTTGGCAGGTTCCCATCGCTTATATCCTGTACCCTCACTGCTCCCGGCATGAATGACGATAACAGGTTTACGGCCAGGGTCAAGGTTTTCTCGGAAAAAAGTGTCTATTTTTTCTTTATCCTCATTAAATAAAGGAAAAACAGCCTGGCTCCGGTGGGGATCAGGAGAGATTCCCATTTGTCGGAGGAGAAAAAGATTCCTTTCAACCCTGTTCATTTTTTCAGAGGGAAGATCAATACGATAATTGTTAAATAAAAAATTAATCTCTTTTGTAAATTTACGTGTGAAACCTAAGCGCTGGGAGGCTCCGCTTAAAAAACCTGTTAATCCGCTTTTAAATATTCCATGAAAATCGAGGACCAGATCAAAGCTCTTTCCCCTAAGCTCCTTGATAAATAATAGAACTTCCTTTATAGTCGGAAAGAACATGGCAGGCTCAAGTATATTTGCCGCCCATTTTTTTCTTTGTATAATAATCAATTCATCCAGTTGGGGATGCCCGGCAAGAATAGATTCTGATTTTTCTTCAACAATCCAGGCAATATGGACGGCTGGAAAATTTTTTCTCAGGGCGTCCAATGCGGGGAGTGTTCTTATTACGTCGCCGATGGCTCCCAGTCGAACCATCAATATTTTTTTGCCTGAAAATAGCATAAACTAAAGTACCTTTTTTGAAAATATAAATTAATTGCTCAGCTTTCATCCATGCATTAGGATTGGAATTAGATCGGCAAATGTAATGAGACCAGGCAGATGTTGAATGATTTCATGCAAAAGCTAATGGCTAATAGATCTAACCGCACAGGTCGAAAATTATTGTCTTAAAGCCTATAATTACAACATGAATTTTATTACTTATCATAAATGAAAACAGATTTAAAACCGAATATCAAAAATTTTACATTACAGCAGCTTTCAGCATGGCTGAAATTCCATGGGATTAAGCCGTATCGTGCAAAGCAGATTTTCCAGTGGCTCTATAAACGCCCTGTGGAAACATTTGATGCCATGACAGATCTGGCAAAAAACAGAAGAGAGTTTCTTTCTGCCCATTTTGTAATTGATGGTTTAGAAGAAGCCAGGGTGGAGACATCAGCAGATGGTTCCAAAAAATATCTTTTCCGGTTAGATGATGGTGAGTATATCGAAACTGTTCTTATACCTGAAAAAAATCATTATACTCTCTGCATTTCTTGTCAGGTTGGATGTGCGCAAGGCTGCAAGTTTTGCCTCACTGCCCGGGGCGGTTTTGTCCGCAACCTGAAATCTGGTGAAATTACCGGCCAGGTTCTCCATGCTAAAAAGGGACTCAGTGGAAAAAAGCCCCTGGCCAACATAGTCTTTATGGGTATGGGCGAACCTTTGGCAAATTATGAAAATGTGATAAATGCTGCTAATATTATAACAGATGGCAAGTACGGCATGCAGTTTTCCAACAGAAAAGTTACGATTTCCACAGCAGGGATAGCATCCAGATTACCCAGTCTTGGTCAGGATACAAAAGTTAACCTGGCTGTTTCGTTAAATGCAACTGATAATGATACAAGAAGTAAGCTAATGCCCGTAAACAACAGATATCCCCTGGAAAAACTGATGGATGAATGCAGAAAGTATACCCTGGCAACCCGACGAAAAATAACATTTGAATATATTTTATTAAAAAATATCAATGATTCCAAAGAAGATGCAAAGGGTCTTGCCAGGCTCCTTGGCTCTATAAAAGCAAAAGTGAATCTTATACTTTTTAATGAGTATGATACAAGCATTTTTGAAAGGCCAGATGAATCTGTTATTGACATGTTTTGTGATATTTTGTCAAAAAACGGGCTTGCAGCCATGGTCCGGAGAAGCAAGGGGGAAGATATCTCGGCAGCCTGTGGGCAGTTGAGGGTTAAGGGAGGTGGGTAATTTATAAAATTCACGCTCCTTATCTTTTTATTAACTGATTTTGTTCAGGCAATGACCAGTCTTTTGTGAAATATGGAAAGACGCAGGTCTGTTTTATTGTTTTTAAGGGCAATCATAAGGGCTTTTTTTGTTCCCACCAGGATTACCAGCTTTTCCCCCCTTGTCACAGCGGTGTATAAAAGATTTCTCTGGAGCATAATATAATGCCGGGTGGTGAGGGGCATTATTACAGCAGGGTACTCTGAACCTTGCGATTTATGAACTGATATGGCGTATGCCAAAGAAAGTTCATGGAGCTCATCAAAATTATAAGTTACCTTTTTGTCAGAATAATCGACTATAATCTGTTTTTTTAAATTATCAATCAGGTTTATGATTCCTGTTTCTCCGTTAAAAACATCCTTTTCATAGTTATTTTTTAACTGCATCACTTTATCATTTGTTTTAAAATGACCAGTTTTATTTTTTTCGGAATCGGGTCTATTGTTTAATGCAGCCTGAAGAGTCAGGTTTAAATTTATAATTCCAACTTCACCTTTATGCATGGGTGCCAAAACTTGAATTCCCTTTACTGGATCGAGTCCATATTTTTCAGGAATCCGGTTTTTGCACAATTTTACAATTGTGTTGATAATTTTTTGAGGATCTTCCTCTTCAATAAAATAAAAGTCTGATAATCTATTCCCTGTACCAGCCTGTGTAAAGTCAGGTTCTTTCCCTTGTCTGATAAGGTGGGCATTTGTAATAATCGAGCTTTCCCTGGCCTGCCTGAAGATAGTGGTCAGTTTAAACATGGGAATTG
>DAOWMW010000159.1 GCA_030642865.1 Desulfobacteraceae bacterium | reverse complement strand
TCGACAGGTTGTTACGGAATGAAGATTTCTTCAAGTTCAAGGCGAAAAATCAATTTAACCGCAGACATACCCGTTGTATTTCGAGGATTAAATTTATTTTTTAACGCAGAAATTGGATAAATTGCGTTTCGTAACAGCCTGTCGATAATACGCCTTCCTCTCTCTGGCCTTGTGTTCATTTTTAAAACAGGGTAATTATATGAAAGTCTATAGAAATAAAAATTTTGACCACAGCAATTTAAATTGCAGCTTTCTGATAACACTTTTTGAAAATTTGGTAAAGCTCCTATTTTATTTCTGGATCTTCTTACTTTAATACAGTAATGTCCGCTTAGGATCCTTAAGTATTTTTTGCAATTTCTTAACCGGGCACCACTGATTTTTATATAAGCCAGTCTGGACGTTTCAGTTGTTTTATGTCATATATGTTTCTGGTTCAGTAGTGTTTGGATAAGAGGGTCCCGTTTACTTGCATTTAAATTTATACGTTTAGGAACGTGGAGGTTAACAAATGCCATATCTTAAAATTGAAACAAACAAAAAACTTGATGTAACAAAAGATTTTTTAAAGAAGATATCTGAATTTACATCAGGCCTGCTGGGAAAACCTGAAAAAAAGATTATGATTTCAATTTGTTCTGAAACAAAGATGATGCTTGATAAAAGTACAGAGCCCCTTGCCTTTATTCAACTAAAAAGTATTGGGCTCCCATCTGAAAAATGTGCCGAATATTCAAGATCTATTTGTGAATTCATCGAATCAGAGATTGGAATTCGGTCTGACCGTCTTTATATAGATTTTTCAAACATTGAGGGGAGTATGTTCGGTTTTAATAAAAAGACGTTGTAGCTTTGGAAGTCCATATTATTAAAAAATGATAAAAGTCGAAAAACTGCAAAAATCATATAAAAATATAGATGCCTTAAAAGAGATCAGCTTCACTGTTCATCCAGGAGAACTCTTTGCATATCTTGGCCCCAACGGGGCTGGAAAAACAACAACCATCAGAATTTTAACAGGACTTACCAGACGTACAGCAGGCGATGCCTGGCTTGGTGGATTTCATATTGATAAGGAGACCCTTAAGGCGAAAAAAGAATTTGGTCTGGTTATGCAATCAATTAATCTGGATCAGGAACTTTCTATTTATGAAAATATGGATATTCACTGCAGGCTTTTTAATATGCCTCGTCCGGAACGAAGAAAAAAAATAGAGGAAATCCTCTCTTATGTTGATCTTGCTCATCGAAAAGACAGCCTGGTAAAGCAGCTTTCCGGAGGAATGAAGCGGCGCCTGATGATTGCAAGGGCCATTGTTCATTCTCCAGGGATACTTTTTCTTGATGAACCAACAGTGGGCCTTGATCCGAAAATCCGCAGACGGATCTGGGGGTTGATCAAGCAGATTCAAAAGACCGGAACAACCATTTTTTTGACGACCCATTACATTGAGGAAGCGGAATTTCTTGCTGACAGGGTCGCTTTTCTTGATGAAGGCAGGATTGTGGCCATTGATACACCCCAAAAACTCATGAACAAAACAGGAATATGGGCCATTGACCAGATGGATGAAAATAAAATGGAGACGCTCTATTTTGATACCAGGGGTAAGGCTGATACCTTTATTGCTAAACAGGAGGAGAGTTATACCCTGCGCCGTGTGAATCTGGAAGATTCATTTTTATCCTTTACCGGAAAGAAGGTGCAATGTTAAACGGTTTTACAGCGGTCTATCTGCGGGAAATGTGGATTTTAAAACGGAGAATCAAACGTCAGCTTTTGAGCATGTCGGTCTCTCCGCTGCTTTATTTGATTGCTTTTGGTTATGCCATGGGAGAAGGGGCGACCTTTGATGGACATACCTATATTGAATTTCTTATTCCCGGCCTGGTGGCCATGAGCAGTATGACCCAGGCATTTGTCATATCGACTGATATTAATGTGGCACGGTTTTACTGGCATATTTTTGAAGAATTCCAGGCAGCCCCCATAAGTAATGCTGCTTATGTGGCAGGGGAGGTTCTGGCCGGAATGACAAGGGGCTTTATTTCTGTTGGCGTGATCCTTCTCATTGGTCTTTGTTTTAATGTATTTCTTGACTATGGTAATCTGTTTTTCTGGCTGGCCATAGGACTTAACAGTTTTCTCTTTGCATCCCTTGCAGTATGGCTGGCCATGCTGGTTAAATCCCATGCGGATCAGGCCATGCTCACCAATTTTATTATTACACCCATGGCTTTTTTAGGGGGAACTTTTTTTCCGGTGGAGCGTCTTCCTGTGTGGGCCCAAAATATTATTTACCTCCTTCCCCTTACCCATGCTGCTGCTGTAATAAGAATGACCGCTTTTGATACTCCCCCTGATTTTTTTTCATATCTGCTTCTTTTGGTAATCGGAGTGATATTTTTTTTTGCTGCCTTAAAATGTGTTGACAGGGCCAGGGATTAAAACCAATGGAATTTATGCATCAAGACCATCAATTGCAGGATAAACAATTTTCTGTTTCTGATCTGGTAAAGATACTTTTAGAAAAGGATCCTTATCTTTCGCCTTACAAAGAAGTCCTGAAGCGAAGAATATTGCGCCTTAGAAACAGGATTAAGGAACTTCTGCCCCGGGGCGCGTCCCTTAAAGCTTTTGCATTGGGATATGAATATTTCGGACTCCATTTTACAGATAATCAATGGGTCTTTAGAGAATGGGCTCCCAATGCGGATAAAATCTATATTATCGGGGAGGTGACCGGGTGGGTTGAAAAAAAAGATTTTTTACTTAAAAGAACAGGTGATAATGGCGTATGGGAAATTAGTCTCCCTCCACAGGCATTTAAACATAAAGATCTTTACCGCCTTCGAATTCACTGGGACAAAGGTACGGGTGACCGTATTCCCTCTTATGCACGGCGCGTTGTTCAGGATCCTGAGACTTTGATATTCAATGCCCAGGTCTGGATGCCTGATGAGCCTTTTCAATGGGAAATACCTGATTTTAAAAATTCCGGAGACCCTCCTTTTATTTATGAGGCGCATGTTGGAATGGCTCAGGAGGACGCAAAGGTCGGATCGTATGTGGAATTTAAAGAGAAAATTCTTCCCAGGATTGTTAAAGCCGGATACAATACCCTCCAGCTCATGGCCATTCAAGAGCATCCTTATTATGGTTCCTTTGGATACCATGTATCAAATTTTTTTGCGGCGTCCGGAAGGTTTGGAACCCCTGATGAATTAAAAGAGCTTGTTGATGCGGCGCACAAGGCCGGGCTTGCGGTTATAATGGATATTGTCCATTCCCATGCCGTAAATAATCAGGTGGAAGGTTTGAGTTGTTTTGACGGAACACTATATCAATATTTCCATGATGGCCCCAGGGGTACCCATTATGCCTGGGATTCAAGGTGTTTTGATTACGCAAAAAATAGTGTTATTCATTTTTTATTATCAAACTGCAGATTCTGGCTCCAGGAGTATAATTTTGACGGTTTCCGTTTTGATGGGGTTACCAGCATGCTCTATCTTCACCATGGTCTTGAAGCCTCTTTTACATCATATGATGATTATTTTAATCAAAGTGTGGATGAAGACGCCCTTATATATCTTGCCCTTGCAAATATTGTGATCCATGAAGTCAAACCGGAAGCCCTTACCATTGCAGAAGATATAAGTGGAATGCCGGGGCTTGCGGCACCTGTTTCCCGTGGAGGTGCGGGATTCGATTTCAGGCTTGCCATGGGCTGTCCTGATTACTGGGTGAAGCTTGTTAAGGAGATGCGTGATGAAGACTGGCCAATAAATCATATATGGCATGAGCTTAACAACCGGAGAGAAGATGAGAAAATCATCAGCTATGTGGAATCCCACGACCAGGCACTGGTGGGTGACAAGACTCTGATTTTCAGGATGATAGATTCAGATATGTACCATTTTATGGGTAATGGTGCGGAATCTGTAAGGGTTGAGAGGGGTATGGCACTCCATAAAATTATCAGGCTGGTTACCCTTGCAACAGCCGGAAACGGGTATCTTAATTTTATGGGGAATGAATTTGGTCACCCTGAATGGATAGATTTTCCCCGTGAGGGGAACAACTGGTCATACCACTATGCCAGGCGGCAGTGGCATCTTGCTGATTCCCCTGATCTTAAATACAGATTTCTTGCCAGGTTTGACCGTGACATGATATCCGCCGCCAGGCAATATTGCATATTCGATGCTCCATGGGCGGATCTTGTATATGAGCATTGTGATGACAAGGTGATTGCGTTTTTTAGGAACAGGCTTTTTTTTGTATTTAATTTTCACCCCACAGCCTCTTATCCGGATTATAAGTTTGTTCTGCCAGGGGGACGTTATTCCCTGATTATGGACAGTGACCAG
>DAOWMW010000004.1 GCA_030642865.1 Desulfobacteraceae bacterium | reverse complement strand
GGTGCATAACTTTGCTACCATGTAAAGTTAGATTTTATTCTATCTTTACTCTCGCAATTATCAAGCTTTCTGTTTATATGGTTTGTGCCCTCTGAGTGGCTCCCATAGTTCCTGCCAGATAAACGTTATACCCTGCTTCACCTTTCCTGCAGTGGGTCGCTAAGGTTTCACTTCCCCACCTTTTCACTGGTTAAAAAAAAACCAGCATCGGTACTATGTTCCGCTAAGACTTCCATAAGACCATTTCAGGCTCGTTCGCTATTAACTATCCTCACCCGATACCTTACATTTCAAGGAGACTTATGGATCTCCCAAGTTCCCAAATTACCTCTTTGAATACATGACAAAGAATAGAAGTGTCTCTCTTATTATATTAACGAAATCAAAAAAAATAATCGTTTTTTTTCTCAACGAACTGCGATCCATATTTTCAAACATTTTATTCCTTAGCCCTCTTGAAATTTCCAATTGCACACCTTTTCCACTCTTGCACCGGTTGCAAATGTTTTCAGGTTTGATTCCCCGAAGCCCTGGTACTTCAGTGATCACAGCCCTAAATCCGGCCATCCGTAATGCATTCATTATTTTTTGTTTTAGTTCCTGATTTTTACCTCCGATGAAAACTATTTCTCTTTTGTCTCGAGATCCATGAATTGAAATAATAATGAATGCATTTTTAGAAACCGTTAAGCATAATGGTTCATCATACATGTTGCTGTTTATGTGTAATATTTTATTCCCAGTTTTTTTTATACCTTTGAAGGCATAAAATGTATAGTCGCTCCCAGCTATCATATCTGCGATGTCTATTGTCCCAGGCTCTATGCCTCCTCCGTGGGGCGCTATTACAGCAATTTTAGAATCGACTTTGCGATATAAGATCTCGTAATCTTTTCCTTTTTTTTCATTTTGTTCCAATTCAGCAAATTTTTTATATTTGTCCATTATATTTTTAAAAACCAGAGTACCGATGTATTTTTGGTTATCCTGGAACAACAATCGGTCTTTTTTTTGTACTCGATTTTGCCATATTTATCTTTGTTTTTGATTTTCCGGTTCCTGTTAAAAAAAATCCGCGGATGAAACAAATTCCAGGTCAAAGGCTTTAGCAACACCCATATTGGTTACTTTTCCATTAACCAGATTAAGCCCTGACCTTATTTCAGAATTCTGTCTTACAGCATTTTCAAGTCCCTTATCAGCGATGGCTGTGATATAAGGAAGAGTTACATTGGTGAGGGCGGGTGTGGATGTTTTTGGGACTACCCCCGGCATGTTATTAACACAATAATGAACAACTCCGTCAATAATATAGGTGGGGTCAGAATGCGTGGTCGGCCTTGAAGTTTCAAAACATCCCCCCTGATCTATGGAAATATCGACCAAAACAGTACCTTTTTTCATAATTTTCAACATCTTACGGGTGATAAGCCTGGGTGCTTTTGCCCCGGGAACTAGAGCAGCCCCCACAACCAGATCAGCTTCTTTAATAATTTCACGAGTAACAGCCGCAGATGACGTTACAAGAAAACAATTGGCAGGCATAATATCATCCAGATAACGCAAACGTTCCACGCTTTTTTCAAGTATATATACCCTTGCCCCGAGTCCACAGGCTGATTTTGCTGCATTAGTTCCGGCAACACCTCCCCCCATTATGGCAACCACGCCTGGTACAACCCCCGGCACACTGCCAAGAAGCACCCCCTCCCCCCCTCGGGTTGTTTCAAGGCACTTGGCACCCTGGAGGATTGACATCCGCCCGGCAATTTCACTCATTGGAGTAAGGATGGGAAGGGTTCCATTCTCTTTTTGTATGGTTTCACAGGCTATGCAAATGGATTCACTTTTAATAAGGGCACGGGTCAGTTCCTCTGAAGCTGCAAAATGAAAAAAGGTGAATAAAATCTGGTTTTTTTTTATAAACAGGTACTCCGAAGGCTGGGGCTCCTTAACATGGAGGATCATCTCGGCTGTTTTGTAAAGGTCACCGGGCTCTGCTATAATTCTTCCTCCGGCTTTAATATAAGACTCATCACTGAACCCGCTGCCGGTTCCTGCCCCTTTTTCTATCAAAACAGTATGCCCGCGGTTTTTTAATTCTTCAACCCCGGCCGGAGTCATGGCAACACGTTTTTCTTCGGCTTTAATCTCCTTTAAAACACCTATAATCATACATCCCCCAAATATACCGCCATCACAATTTTGCGGATTTGTTTTTCCCCGCCCTTAACCCAGTAATATACGGTTAAAATCTTGCGGAAGGGAAGTTTAATTGTTTTTGTAGCGTATTGAATAAATTTCGTAGAATTTTTTGGTGCAGCGCAGCCAAAAAATTGCGATTGTTTGAGCGAGGCACGAGGGAGTTTCGCAATTTTGGCGAAGCAAACTTAAAAATTCAAGAAATTTATTCTTTAATAGCGGAAAAAACAATTAAACTTTCCGTATTTTGTTTCTTATAAGTTCCTAACCGGACACTAGAGCCCTAACCCAAAAATGATTTTAATCTTTTTAAATTCAGAAGATCCGATTCATCTCCATTTTCCCCTTTAGGAGTTTCCAGAATCTTCGGAACTTTGAAAAACCTTTCATCATTCATTATCAATTCAAAACCCCTTATTCCTATCTCACCCTGTCCAATATGCTCGTGCCTGTCAACCCTTGTTCCAAGACATTTTTTCGAATCATTCAGGTGGAATAAAAAAATATTTTCCAGACCAATAACAGAATCGAGATTATTCATTGTTCTAGAATAAGATTCATCCGTTCGGATATCATAACCGGCAGCAAAAATATGACAGGTGTCAACACAGACCCCAACTCTGGTTTTATCCTCTATTTTTTCTATTATTTCAGAGATCTGTTCAAATTTATGTCCCAGGCTTGTCCCCTGTCCTGCTGTTGTTTCAAGCAAAAGGCGCGTACCTCCCCCTGAAATTTTGTCAAAAACTTTATTTATACTTTCTGATATTTGGACTATCCCCTTATCTTCCCCCTCTCCCATATGGGAACCAGGATGGAGCACAACATAAGGAATCTTTAACGCTGATGAACGTTCAAGCTCTTTTTGCAGGGCATCGCAGGATCGGGCATATTTTTTCGGATCCACCGCTGCCAGATTTATTAGATAGGAGGTATGGGAGGCAATCTCCCTGATACCTGTTTTTGATACAGCTTCCTTAAAAAGGTCTATTTCTTTTTCGGAAACTATTTTTTCCTTCCATGCATTGGAATTTTTTGTAAAAATCTGCAAAGCATTGCATCCAAGAGCATGGGCATGATACAAGGCATTATGAAGCCCCTTTGCAATTGAAAGGTGCGCCCCAAGGAGACAAAATTTTTTTTCACCACTTAAATTCATAACTTTTAATCCAAACCCCTTGAAAAGACAGATGAAAAGATTGCAGCAAAACAGATATTTATAAACTTTCCTTTGACCTTCCCAAAATTATTATTTTAAAGTCTATAACATAACAGGAAAAAATTATGTTTTTATTGGGTGTAAGTTCAGAAAAAAAATCAGACACCACATTTTTTGCAATTATAGAAAAAACACAAAAAAAAGTGAAAAAGCAGTATCATGTTTTAGAACTTATCAGCTTTTCCAACGGCTCCATGGAAGCAGAGGAGAAAATTACCGCTTTTTATTATAACAAAGAATATATAATCACCAAAAAAATATTCAGTCAGGACAAAAGGCCGGCAAAAAGGGTCAATGCCCATCCTAAAATATTTATTGCCAGCCTTGCAGACAGAGACAGAGAGCTAATAAAAAAACTCAGATCAAAAAAGATTCCTGTGGAAAGTTTTTCTCTTATCAATGGAGATATCTGGCAAAAAAAAAAGTGCGACATTGGACTTGGGGATAATTACCGCGTACCCTTTAACGATCTCATGGACTGCGTGGCAGATCTGCTCCATCAAAAACGCCTGGAATTTAACAAAAAAGTAATATATGGAAAAAAAATATATGAAACATTGGAAAAAAACAATTCAAAAAATGCCCAGGCAAATATGTTTGAGTCTGAATATAAAAATATTATTCTGGCCACAGCAATCCCCCTGTGGTTCAGGGAAAATATTCGTTATTCCAAAAGATATGCAATGAGCTCGGGGAAACGAATGTCCCAAGTGTAAGGATCGTTTTATAAATTACCCATAATTACGCCGGGCTTGTGGTCGTCTTCAAGGCGCATCAAGGGTTGCATACTCGGAGTCTGTGACCATTGATGCAACACGGAAGACGGGCACAAGAACAAGTAATTATGGGTAATTTGTTTCATCCTCAAGCCTAACTCAATTATTGGGCTACTGTAAATATATTGTTATATCCGCCTTGCATCAGGAGTTCTTCATACTTCACAGCCTGGTGCAAAGTGGAACAGGTTCCCACACGGACCCTGTAAAAATTATCCTCACCTTTTTTTATATGCGCATTTTCATGGCACTGATCAAGTTCATTTTTTAGCTTCTCTGCATTTTTTAAATCTAAAAAAGCACCCACCTGAATTGTATAAATACCAGTGAAAGCCCCTGTATAAAAAGATGAGGGTGAATTATCCCTTAATTTGGTTCTTTTCCTCTTCTTTTTCAAAGCCATGATTGCAACATATATGAGCCCTTCGTCTATGATTCCTATTTTTTCTGCAGCCCCACGGGAAAGATCAATAATTCTTCCCTTTACAAAAGGGCCCCTGTCATTAATTCTCACATCGAGTGTTTTCCCATTATCAAGTCTGCGGACCCTCACCCATGTTCCCAGGGGAAGTGTTTTATGGGCAGCCGAAAGGGCATACATATTATAAATCTCACCATTTGCTGTTTTTTTCCCATGGAAATATTTCCCATACCAGGATGCCAGCCCCCGCTGCTTAAACCCCCTGGCATCCATCAAAGGTTTATACCAGTTATTCCCAATTTTGTATGGTTTAAATGAATTGGGGAGTTTACTCACCGATTTTTTCTGTTCAACAGGGAAAATAATTTTTTTTGACCCGGCGCACCCCATGGCAAACAAAAAAAATATCAAAAACAGCAGGACAAAATATCCTTTTAAAGTGCCAGCACAATGGTATTGTTTTATTTTATTTTCCATAATTATTTTGGAGGCTGGTTATAAGATCGGCCATCAGACGTCAAAGTGCGGCCGAGATTAAAAGCATTCCCTTATTTTGCAAATGCTTCTTTTAATACATCCATCATTTTATCAATAAAATAAAATTTAATATCTCTTTGCACATTTTCAGGAATATCTTCCATATCCTTTTTATTCCACTTGGGAAGTATTAATGTTTTAATCCCTGCACGGTGGGCTGCCAGAACCTTTTCCTTTATACCACCAACCGGGAGGACATCTCCCCTCAATGTTATTTCACCTGTCATCGCAAGGTCTTTTTTAACAATCCTGTCGGTTATAAGAGAGACCATCGCTGTAAGCATGGTGACACCGGCGGAGGGTCCGTCTTTAGGTATGGCCCCTGCAGGAATATGTATGTGGAGGTCATGTACGGAAAAATAATCTTCATCTATTTTAATTTTAGATGCGTTTGCCTTGATAAAACTCAAAGCTGCTGTTGCAGATTCCTTCATAACATCACCCAACTGGCCGGTTAATACAAGATTACCCTTACCCTTCATGGCTATGGCCTCCACAAATAAAACAACCCCGCCGGTTTGTGTCCATGCCAGCCCGGTGGCCACCCCGGGAGTTGCCCCCCCCGCACTAACCTCAGGCTGTATCTGCACCGGGCCCAAATATTTATGAACAGTTTTAATAGTAACAGAGACTGTCTCAACTTTTTGTTCAGCTATTTTGGCTGCAACACCTCTGCAGATAGCTGCTATTTCCCTTTCCAGATTTCGCAGACCAGCCTCCTGAGTATAACCTGAAATGATCAGTTTTATTGCCCCTTTTGAAAAAGATATATGTGATGCATCAAGGCCGTGTTCCTCACGCTGACGGGGGACAAGAAACCTGGTTGCAATTTTAAGTTTCTCATCCAGGGAGTACCCTGAAAGCTGCAGGACCTCCATCCTGTCCCGTAAAGCATGGGGAATAGTATCCAGAACATTGGCAGTTGTGATGAACATGACATTTGACAAATCAAAGGGCACATCCAGATAATGATCTGAAAAAGCAAAATTTTGTTCAGGATCAAGAACCTCCAAAAGAGCCGATGATGGGTCACCCCTAAAATCGTTTCCAAGCTTATCAATTTCATCCAGCATGAAAACAGGATTATTTGATTCCGCACGCCTTATACCCTGTATGATCCTTCCGGGAAGGGCCCCAACGTATGTCCGGCGATGGCCTCTTATTTCAGCCTCATCCCTTACCCCCCCCAGAGATATTCGGTAAAACTTACGCCCCAAAGCTTTGGCTATTGACCTCCCCAGGGATGTTTTCCCCGTACCAGGAGGACCCGAAAAGCAGAGGATGGGTCCCTTTGAATCTGGTTTTAATTTACGAACAGCAAGATATTCTATAACACGTTTTTTCGGTTTTTCTAACCCATAATGATCCTGCTCCAGAATTTTTCTTGCCCTTGCCAAATCATAATGGTCTTCTGTTCTTTTATTCCAGGGCAAACCTGTAAGCCAATCAAGATATGTTGATGCCACAGTATACTCTGATGAAGACGGATGCATGCGTGACAACCTGGCAAGTTCACGATCAGCCTCTTTTTTGGCATCTTCCGGAAGATTCAAGTCGTTTATTTTTGTCTTATACTCCTGAACCTCGACAGATGAATCGTCCTTTTCTCCAAGTTCCTCCCGAATGGCCTTCATTTGCTGTCTTAAATAATATTCTTTCTGGCTTTTTTCAATATCACCTTTAACCTGGGTTTGTATTTTTTGTCCAAGCTCCAAAAGTTCCATCTGGTGGCTAATAATACGGGTAACTTCTTTGAGACGTTTTTTTACATCACTTATTCCCAGAACTTTTTGTTTATCCTGAACAGTGGAATTTATTATGGAGGTAACCATATCCCCCAGTATACCAGGCTCCACAATGGACCCTGGCATGGAGCCCAACTCGGGGGGGAGCCCCGGAGTTAATTCAACAACCCTTTTAAATAAAACGGATATATTTACAACCATGGCTTCGGTTTCTTTGTCAGTTTTAACGACATCTTCCATATACTCAACATCTGCCCGAAGATAAGGGCTTTCCTGGACATAGTTTTTTACGGTAAACCTGTCTAAACCCTGCACCAGCAGCTGGGCTCTGCTATCTTCATTTTTTACCATCTTCAAGATTAATGCGCTTGTGCCCACTGTGTGCAATTCTTCTTTTGATTGCCCTGCATAGGGTTCAGCATTGGGATCATAGGTTTTTTGCGATGTTAGCAGCCCTATTGTCCGGTTTTGAGCCATGGCCTCCTCCAGGAGCTGAATTGATTTTTTCTGCATTACCACAAGAGGAAGAACCATTTTAGGAAAAAGAACCGTATCAAACAAAGGAAGTATGGATAAAGTCTCAGGTTTTTGTTCTTCAAACATATCGCTGGCGGATTGATTATCTGGCATTTTCACCCCTGATTATTTTATTATAGATTTTTAGATAATTAATGTTGAAAAACCGCAAAGAGAAAATAGTGCTTTTTAGCACATATACGATGTGATAACGCACACAAAATAATTTTCTAAAACCTATATGTGCACCACACATTAAATTATGTTCACTAAAACTCAAAATGCAAGGACCATCTGTTTTTAACTTCAAGACTGTTCCTTTTGTCAAGAAAAATTTTACAGGCTCTATTCACACAAAAAAAAACACCAGGGCAAAATTATGGATATGCCCAGGCTTCTCGTCATTTATTTGACACTTTATCAGAGATAAAGATAGATTTTTTTTAAAATGATTTTATTTATGTAGCCTATTAATTAATTGTTGTTATATAATGCCTTAATAAAAGATGTTTTTTGCCAGATCTTCGTTTGATAAAAAAAATAATTCCCGAAATATTCAATCTATTCCAAGGATTAAAACTTTATCTTCTTTGATCGGATCAAAAAATCATGGTTTTCCTTTGGACACTATCTTTTGATTAATCATTTTAAATTTTTTATTTTTCTGAAATTAAGCATGTGGCCGCAATACATTAAAATTTTAATAACACCCATTATTTTTTGTCTTATTCAGTTGGAGGTTAAAGCTTCGGAACAACCAAAGCCTGATTGCGATAGTTTAAAAAATAAAAAATCTGTGATCAGGAAATCGGACGACTTCCTGAAAGGTACCTGGAAATTTTACCCCTGTATCTCTGCCATTGGGAGCGATCATGGAAAGGGGGAAATGTATGCCTTGCATATTGGCTTTGGCTATTTTTTTCAGGACAAATTATCTGTCAATATTGATATTTTAGGTGCGCATATCCGTTCCGGAATCGACGACAATGGCGTTGCAGCCGGAATGGACATTTTGCTTCGTAAGCACTTCCATCAAAGCCATGATGACCTGTGGTCTATTTATTTTGATACTGGTGGTGGTCTTCAGCAGCAATCCACCAACTTTTCCGGTAGTCGCCATTTTAATTTCCGGCTGATGACCGGTGTTGGCGGAACTCTAAAAATTTTTAACAATATACGAATAATCAGCGGCGTAAGATATTTACATATTTCCGATGCCGGCATCAGGGGTGGTGGTGGCGGCTTCGACGGAGTCATGTTTTACTCAGGGGGTTCGTTTCCATTTTAGATTTGCGCAATTTGATAAAACCATATGGTATAAATCGCCTTCAAACGCTGTAATTATTTAAAAAAACACGGATAATTACCATCTATAAAATCGACTCAAAAAATTTTTCAGGAGCTCCATTAATGAATATTATACCTTATACTGACAAGCATCATAAATTTCGCGAAAAAACACGTGCTTTTATTGAAAAAGAAATAATCCCCCATGTTGACCAGTGGGAAAAGAATAAAATTGTACCAAAAAGTGCCTGGCAAAAAATGGGGCGGGAGGGACTTTTATGTACCACCATACCCAAAAAGTATGGCGGCCCTGGTTATGATTTACTCTATGCGGTAATAGTTGCCGAAGAGCTTGCCCGCTCAAACCATTACGGATTACACGCTGTTTTACACAGTGATGTGGCTGCTCCATATATTTACACCTATGGATCGGAATATCTTCGAAACAAATATCTGCCTGGCTGCTGTTCCGGAGATATTGTAAGTGCCATTGCCATGACAGAACCGAATGCAGGAAGTGATTTGGCTTCCATTGAAACCATGGCTACAGAGGATGGAGATGAGATAGTTTTAAACGGCTCCAAGATTTTTATATCCAATGGAATTAATTGCGGCGTGGCTGTTGTAGCAGCAAAAAACCCTTCTGATAAAAGCCCCTATGAATCAACATCATTATACGTTGTAGAGAGTGATTTACCTGGCTTCATCAGGGGAAAAAAGCTTGAAAAAATGGGTTTTCACAGCCAGGATACTGTGGAACTCTTTTTTTCAAATTGCAGAATTCCCAAAACCAATATTCTTGGCAAAAAAGGAATGGGATTTAAAATGCTCATGGAAAAACTTCAGTTCGAGCGTCTCCTCTGTTCTGTACAGACTATTGCAACTGCTGAATTTTCCCTTGCGCAACTTTTAAAACATCAAAAAACGACTTCTGTTTCAGGACAACCTGTACCAAGGACCCAGAGCAGCCAGTTTGCCCTGGTGGAAATGGCCACTGAAATCAAGCTGGGTAAAACCATGCTTGAGACACTAATCGTCGATCATATGGCGGGGAAAAACATATTAAAAGAGACTTCCATGGCCAAGTACTGGAATTCTGAGCTTGCCAGGCGTGTGGCTGAAGGCTGCATAGAACTCCATGGGATGGAAGGAGCACTTGAAAGTTTTCCTGTGGTAAGAGCATACAGGGATGTGCGGATTTTATCCATTGCAGGGGGAACCACTGAAATCATGAAAGGTATAATCGCAAAAGAGATGGGGATATAGATTGTACAACAAATAGATAAAAAGGATTAAACCACCCGTAAACGGGTGGTTTAATCTCAAAAGTTAATCGGCTGCAACTTTTTCAAAGGGCCAGGCCAAAACACCCCCATCCATAAATTTAACATCCTTAAACCCATAGCCATCCAGAATACGCTGAGCCTCATATCCCCGCAGGCTTATTTTACAAAAGGCAATTATTTCCTTATCAATGGGAAGATTTTTTGCTTCCTCCCTGAGCTTTCCAAGGGGGATCAGCTTGACATTTGGATGCTCAATATGAATGGAATTATATTCATCAGGACTCCTTACATCGAGCAATATAAAATCGTCATTATTGTCAAGCTTCTCTTTTACATATAAAGGAGAAACCCCCCTTGCAAGACCGGAAAGTTTGTTCATCATAACATGGGCAGCTGTTATTATATTATCCAGGGCCGGTGAAAACGGGGGGGCATAGGCCAAATCTATCGTTGACAACTGTTCCGCAGTTGCCCCAAAGGTTAAGGCCGTTCCCACAACATCCACACGTTTTGCAACATCTCCTGGGCCTATTACCTGTACCCCAAGAATTTTTCTGGTTTTTTTATCGGCCACAAGCTTAATAATAATCGGCTGATTCCCGGGATAAAAGTGGGGGCGGTCAGGGGCCGGACTGATAATAGTTTCAACATCAAAACCAAAGGCAGACGCATCTCTTTGGGAAAGCCCGGTTCTCCCCACATTATACCCACACACATTGCAGATTCCTGTTTGAAGAATTCCAGGAAAAGAAAGCGGATCTCCTATTATATGGTCGGCGATGATACGTCCATGTTTATTCGCCACAGACCCCATGGGAGCGTATACCTTTTTGCCGGTCAGAAGATTGGTACTCTCTGCACAATCTCCCCCTGCATAAACAGAGGAATCACTCGTCTGGAGATATTCATTTACGAAAACGGCCCCACTTTCACCAATTTCAAGACCCGCATTTTTTGCAAGTTCAATATTTGGCCTGACACCTATGGCCATTAGAACCATATCAGCATTA
The DNA here is from genome assembly GCA_030642865.1 of Desulfobacteraceae bacterium. Taxonomy (GTDB): domain Bacteria; phylum Desulfobacterota; class Desulfobacteria; order Desulfobacterales; family BuS5; genus DAOWMW01. Next base: position 5,059 of record DAOWMW010000004.1, on the reverse strand, counting down.
AGTTCATTTTTATTTGTGATAACTTTTTTTACGTTCCCGTTTTCATCACCTTCAAATTTTATAACAGCCTCGGAATTTAAAACTCTGACTCCAGCATTTTTTAAATGCTCCCCCACCATCAGTCCCATATCTCTGTCAAGGAGAGCAGGGAGTACAGTATCGAGCATTTCAACAACCGTAACATCAGTACCCCAGTGTTTTAACGCCTCTATCATTTCCAGGCCTATTAACCCTGCACCTACAATTACGGCTTTTTTAATCTTTTTTCCTGCGAGCCTTTCTTTAATTATAATTCCATCTTCAATTGTACTCAATTTGTTTATATTTTTTAAATTTATTCCGTCTATAGGCGGCATAACAGGAGTCCCCCCCACAGCCAGAACAAGGCTGTCGTAGGGATATTCAAGCTCTTCACCTGTACTCAAATTTATTGCTGAAACAATTTTATTTTTCCGATCAATTTTTTTTGCTTCAGTTTTAATATGTACGGTTACACCCTTTACATTTTTAAAAAAACCCGGGTTACGTATAACTCCTGTGGGAGTAGAAATAAGCTCCTCATAACTTTTTACCTTGTCTTCAATAAAAAACGGGAGGCCGCAGGCGCCATAGGATACGAACTCACCCCTTTCCAGCATGGTTACTTCAATTTCAGGATCACGCCTTATAATACGGGATGCAGCCTTTGCTCCGGCTGCAACACCCCCTATAATCAATACTTTTTTTGCCATAATTATACCCTCGTGATAAATCTTGAAATAAATTCAAACCAAAATAAATTGTATTTTTTCAACAAACCAGGAGATTAGGATTGGGGATGAAATAAATTACCCATAAACCAACTATTTAAACCAGAACTCGGCGAATTCATGCAAGGCTTCTCTAAAATTATTGAAAAATTACAATACTTCTATATTCCTAAAATAAAATCAGGTGTAATTCTATATGAATATAACACATTTTATGGGTGGATGAGCAAGATAAAATTTTATAATTATTCAACTGCGCTGGTTACCTAAGATAGAAGGGGATCACATCTGTGCTTGATTTTTTATACAGATTAAGATATTATTTTCAACTTGTTTTTATACTAATAACCCGTGACAGGATAAAAAAATGAAAAATACCCCCCGCATAATTTTGACCATGGCATTTTTTCTTATTTTATTTAATTCATCCACCCTAAAATCTGAAGAGAACAATAATATGAAATCTAAAAACCCCGTATATATAATCAAAACATCATCAAGCGATATTTTTGTGGAATTATTTGCTGATTCTGCTCCTGAAACAGTGGCCAATTTCATAGGTCTCGCCGAAGGAACAAAAGAATTCACCGATTCAAAAACAGGTAAAAAGATTAAACAGCCATTTTATAACGGCCTTATATTTCATAGAATAATTAAGGATTTTATGATTCAGGGAGGATGTCCCCTGGGTAATGGAACAGGGGGACCAGGGTACAATTTTCAGGATGAAATAGATGCATCAGGACTTGGGCTGGATAAAATACTGGCAATTGATCCTGAAAAAGGGGTACATCCATATCTTATGGTCAAAAATGAAGAAGATTACCGCCGAAATATTATTGCACCTCTGTTTCAAAAGCTCAACATCACTTCCCAGGAAGAAATGGACAAAAAAAAAGACGATGTTAGCAAAGCCCTGCAGGCTCTGACTATACAAAATGTGCTGGAAAACATGGGTTATGTGTACAGTAAAAAAGGATCTCCCCATTCACCCAAACGGGGGTGTCTGGCAATGGCTAATTCAGGACCCGGAACAAATGGATCACAATTTTTCATAAATCTTGTGGATACTGACTGGCTCATTGGAAAACATACTGTATTTGGAAAAGTTATACAGGGAATGGATGTAGTTGATAAAATGGGCCTGGTTAAAGTCGACTCCGCAAGTAAACCTGTTGAAGATGTGAAAATAATATCAATAACCAGGAAGCCTGAATAAGTTTCGCACAAAAAGGAAGGCGCATTTTAATACCCTTCCTCCCTTTTGTCTTGTACTATGCAAATATGGATTACCGCCTGCTCGGTAATCCATAAATTTAAAATATAAATTGAAATTAAGGGTGCCCCACAAAAACTATAAAAGCCCCTCACTTTTAAGAGTATTTAAAATAGTAATTACAGACTTGGCACGGTTCATTGTATAAAAATGAAGCCCATCTACACCATGTTTGAGCAAATCTCTGCATTGCTGTGTGGCAAGATCAATCCCGAATTGCAATATAGCTCCTTTGTCATCTGAAGATATTTTTGCCAGCCCCTGGCTCACATCATCCGGGATTGCTGTTCCGCAGACTTTTGCCAGAATTTCTGTCATTTTAACTGTATAAATCGGCATAATACCGGGTATTATAGGTACAGTTATTCCAGCGGCTCTGCAGCGATCAACATAGTCATAAAAAAACTGATTATCATAAAAGTATTGTGCAACAATGTACTCAGCCCCATTATCCTGTTTTAGTTTGAGATATTCAATATCCTTTTCCTTGCTTTCCGCTTCAAGATGCCCCTCCGGATAACCAGCCGCACCTATACAAAAATCATATTTCCCACGAATAAAGGAAATCAGTTCCGAAGCATACTTTTTGGCATTCGGATCTGGTTTAAATTCTGCATCCCCCTGGGGTTCATCACCCCGTATGGCAAAAATCGTCTCAATTCCAAGGTCTTTAAACTTGTCCAGAACAGAGACTAATTCATCAGGCCCTAAACCAACACCTGCTATATATGCCACCACGTTAAATTTTTTCTCATTTTTAAGTTTCTCCACAAGCTGAAAAGAGCCATCACGGGTGGAACCGCCTGCGCCAAAAGTTACCGATACATAATCAGGTTCGGCTTTGGCAAGAACATCAAGAGCCTTATCAAGACTCAAAGCAGCCTTTTCAGTCTTTGCCCTGGAAAATTCAAAAGAAATTACAGGTCGTTCTTTTGTTTTGTTTAATAAATCTATTACTCGCATATTTTCTCCTTAATTTTTTAAAGTCAAGGTAACGCTGTTGAGAACTTACAAATTATGTCATGCTGACAAACCATTCAGGAAATATCTTTAAGACAGCATCAACTATCATCCTGTCATTTTCATTAAGAGTCTTTCTTTCAATCATGGCATCAATCGTCTGATTAAGAAGAGCCAGTTTACCGGTTGTATGGACAATGGCAGGGTAATATTCATTAACAAAAAACTGTCTTAACTTAAACCGGTCAAGGAGGTTCCCTGCCATTTTTGCAATCTCTTTTTCTATAACAGATCGATTTTGACCGCACAATTTATGCTTTGGCGATTTCATTTTCTCCACCGTGACGCCAAAGCCGTCCACACACTTAAATGTAAGCTGCCAGTGTTTAACATTCCCAAGGGAATTTACCATGAGTGTGTTGGTGGTGAGGAGCCCACGCTCTTCATCTATAATTACTCCTTTAAGCTGGGGAAGATAATAGTTATCAGATATGGAACAAAAAGCACTTACTCCACCTGCAAAAGGATTGTCCATTATATCTTCCAGTACAAAAAACGGCTTTTGTTCAAAACGGGCATCCTGGAAAAGGATCAGCTCTTCTTCTGTATAATGGAAACGCTCTTTCCAGAGTTCTTCCGGTGAAAGATCTTTTCTGGAAAGGGAACTTTGACTGCTGAGCGCACCAAGACTCTGCCCCCCCCGCCATACCAGAGGAAGAGCCCCCACAACCCATTCCGCACTTCCTCCGATTTCCCCCACCATGCAATCCAGACCACGGCCATCGGGAAAATGTAATCCCTCCATACCCATGACCACAGCAGGGAAAAGGTCTCCGTCATTGTCAAAAGGGGTGGCTATACCCATGGCATTCAAGCTGTCCATCGATTTTTCATGGCGCGCCCGGTTAAGAAAAAAAGCACTCATTTCAGAAAAATCTTTCCCGCATAACTCGGACAAAATCCTGACTCCTTCCCGAACATCAAGGTTTCTCGGGTTAAATTCGGAGAACATACTCCCTGCCATCCAGCGTTCCACATAAATATCAGGAATATGTCTTTTAAAATACGATTCTGTTACAAAAAGTGAAGTTAGTGAAGAATGAAGCCCTGTGACAGATTTACTTGTTCCTTCAATAACATCCGAGCCCATTGAAAGTTTGGTTATTTCACTCCTTAATTCACGTCCATAATATTTAACATGCTCCTTTTTGCCAAAAAGAGCCCCCACCGGAATCGTGGGGTTCCCGCCGGTCTCCACGCCAGGCTTAAGGCGCAGCCCTTCGGTAATAATACTCTCTATTACAACCTCATCCCCCAACTCAACAGATTCGGTTGTTGCCTGCAGCACCTCGCTCATAACCTGGGCAGCCCTGCGGTCATTATATCTTTTCAGCTTGTTAATAGTTTCGGGTGTATGTTCACTTTTGGGCAATTTTTTTAAAGAGTCATACCCATCAATCACAACAGCTGCCGCAGGAAGAGCCGCCGCCAGGATAACAGCTTCCCGAAGCTGTTTCGACCTGAAAACACCAAGGTTGGAACGCCCATTTACACTGTCATCCAGTGTATAAATAGTACCTTTTTCCAATTCAATTTTATATAAGTCAAATACATTATGATGTCTTGAATTGAAATTAGCGACAATATCTTTTTCCATTTCATAAGGGTCGCAGCGTCCATCATAGATTAATCTTACATCGGAGATATCGTAGCGCAAAGGACTGCTCATGGTTATGCCTCCATGTTGAAAAAATAGTAAAAAGCGATCAAAGAATTTCTTTTGAATTTGATTTTTTATATTCTGTAGCTGTACAGCCTAGGCTGTACTTAAAAGTGATTTTAAAAACAATGATGGAGATGGGGAGAGAACAAGGCTTTCCCCTATTAAAAAATTATTTATTCCTGCACGCAGATTTGCATCAATATCCCCCCTTGATGAGATTCCACTGGCAGCAACCGGAATCTGATCCGGCGCAAGTAAAGAGACAAGATTTACGGCTGTATTAATATCCGTCTCAAAGGAACTTAAATTCCTGTTATTTATCCCTATCAGTTTTGCCCCTGCCCATATAGC
>DAOWMW010000031.1 GCA_030642865.1 Desulfobacteraceae bacterium | reverse complement strand
TGTCAGGCAGGCGCCTCAACACTTAAAATTGCCAATTTATTTTCGATCGAATCCTTACTCCACTGAACAATTGCTTTTAAGCCCGTACATTATCAGGTTAAAGATATGATCTGCTATGACCTCAGGATCGTTATGCTCAGGTTTTCCTCCTTTTAAATATACCCGCACCTGTTTTGTTTCTATATGATATACAAGCTGACCTATGATCGATACCGCCAGTAAATGGGGATCAAATTTAGGGGCAAGCTCTTTACACAGATCAATAATTGAGCTGAACTGCATACGGAAAACCTGGCGTGTAAGTTTTTGCAGTCTTTCGTCATCACCGTCGAGCATTTCCCGTATGAGGAGAGACAAAAAATTTGCATCCTGATATATCAGTTCACTGAATTTAAGAATAAAATTGTAAAGCCGTTGCTCAGGAGGATCATCTGTTGCCAAAGTCTTTGTCAAAGTTTCATCTTTGTTGGCAAATGCCTGGGCTACAGCCTGAAGGTACAAAGATTGTTTATCAGAAAAATGATAATATAATGCAGCAGCACTTATCCCCACAACTGCAGCAATATCACGCATTGAAACTCCATTGAAACCGGATTTGGCAAAAAGTGGTATTGCCATTTCAAGAATTTGAACTTTATTTTTTGGGTTGGCAGGGCGCATTAGATTTTTTTTGTTTTACCTGTATGGAAGTTTATAATTGAGGTACCATGGGATAGTCGGCCCCTGAATAAGAATAAAAAAATTTTACTCGATTATTATAGGCTTTAATATTATAATTCTGAAAAGGCCAGAGGGAGGAAGACATATTACATACCTCCGGCGACCGATAACGCACCCAAAATCTTTATCTTAAAATCGCTATTTAAATAAATGTTAATTAAGCCACTCCTTTTATGTTAAGGACTCGATCAAAAATAACTTAGCATTTTAAGCGTCGATGCATCCTGCCTGACTGCGTTACGAAAACGTATAAATATCTTGATATTCCTGCGTTTTCACGCCTTGTCAGGCAGGCGCTTCAACACTTAAAATTGCCAATTTATTTTTGCGCGAACCCTAATTGCTTTTTAAATTTGCCAAAAAGGTTCAGCTTTAAAAAGAATCATACATTAAATCTAAAATTTATTATATCTCCGTCTGCGACTATGTATGTTTTCCCTTCGAGCCTGACTGTCCCTTTTTTTCTTGCTTCATTATATGTGTCTGCATCGATGAGGTCATCATATGCAAGAACTTCAGCCCGAATGAATCCTTTTTTAATATCTGAATGGATCTCCCCGGCAGCATCCATGGCATGTATATCCTTTTTTATTGTCCATGCCTTAACCTCGTCCTCACCTACTGTGAAAAAGGAAATAAGGCCAAGGAGCTGATAAGACATTTTTATAACCCTGTCCATGGCAGAGGAGGTTATATTAAATTCCAGCAAAAACTCCTTTGCTTCTTCCTCGGACATATACGCAAGTTCCTGCTCAAGCTTACCTTTTATAATCATACATTTTTCAGTATCTGTTAATTTGTCAACATGGGGAAGATTATCATTTTCATCATCATTATTAAATAAAACCAGTACAGGTTTGGCTGATAAAAAAGCATAGCCCCTCAAAAGGTGCTCCTGGCCAAGTTCGGGGAGATTCCTCAAGGGAATTTCCGCTTCAAGTTTTTCCTTACATTGGTTTAAAAGATCTATCTCTTTGGTATCGACCTTTTTACCCCTTTTTTTATCCAGATCAAGACGTTCCAAGCGTTTTTCAACCACAATCAGGTCAGAAAGAATAAATTCCTGATCAATTTTTTTAAAATCATTGTAAGGTTCAGGTTCTTTAGCGCCAAATCGAATAAAATTGCGAATAACATGAATAAACGCATCTGAATCCCTAATCCCGATTATTGTTTTCTGGTCACTTTTTCCATCATTTTTATTTGAAATACCAGGTAAAAGATATGCGACCTGGGCATAAACGGTCTTTTTAGGGTTATACATTTTTTTTAACAGGTCAACACGGTAATCCGGCACAGTTACGGTTCCCACAAGGTTTTCGCCCCTATGCCCGGAACCTGTATCCTGACGTGTCAATGCCTCGAATATTGTAGATTTACCTGCTCCTTGCAGGCCGATAATTCCTAATTTCATTTTTCCCCAAAACTGTTCGCCCCTGTATGATTTCAAAGAAAAAGGTAACTATTCAACCAATATCTACAACAACAAGTATTGCTAAATAGTTACAGAAAAAGAATCATACAGGGGCAAAAATAAATTTAGCACCTTAGGATCGTGAATTTATTTCATCCCCAATCCTTAGTGCCTGAACGGAAATTTCTGATTTTCACCAAATACTATAGAGCTCAACAAAATTTTTATCTTAAGGTATATATTTTAACATGCATTATTTGCTGCATATGTTTTCAACAAATTCTACCACTTGTTCCATTGTAGTGCCATAGGTAAAGACTCCGCTAATTCCAAGTCTTTTTAATTCTTCTACATTTTCTTTTGGAATTACACCACCTATGATAACCGGAATATTTCTTAAACCCTTTTCTTTCATTATTTCAAAGAGTATGGGGACCAGTGTCAGGTGTTCCCCGCTGTGACAGCTCAATCCTATTATATCGGCATCTTCCTGTATAGCTGTTTTTACCACATTTTCAGGAATTTGAAAACTGCCCAGATAAACTACTTCCATCCCTGCATCTTTTAGTGCTGACGCAACCAGTTTCGCGCCCCTTTCGTGGGAATCCAGACCCAGCTTGGAAATAACGGCTTTTATTCTTTTTGACATTTAAAAATCTCCTGGCACCTCGCAAAGGTATTTAGACCTCAAGATTAGAGAAAGGGGGAATTCCTGCAGCCCCATGGATCCCATGACATACCCAGGGTGGTTCTCATGGTACCCATAATTTCTTCCACTGTACTTTTTGATTCAACAGCCTTTATTATATAAGGCAGAAGATTTTCATTCTCGCCCCTGGCAACGCCCTGGGTGAGCTCTTTTAAAGAATCCTTTACAAGATCGATGTTTCTGGTTGCCTTTAGTTTTTTAACCCTTTCTATTTGGCGCTCCTCAGTCCCTGGAGGAATTTCAAGTACGCCTCCAGGAAGAACAGTATCTTCCTCCGGGGGAATAGACATGTAATTTAATCCCACTATCAACCGGTCACCATTTTCGATCTCCTTTTGATAGCGCTGATTCCCTTCATCTATCACTTTTTGAACCCATCCACTCTCTAAAGCATCAACAAACCCGCCTAATTTATCGATCTGTTCCATGATTTCGGTGGCTTTTTCCTCCATGACGTTTGTAAGCTGCTCAACATAGTATGATCCCCCCAGGGGATCAGCTACTGCTGCTGCTCCTGTTTCATGGGCAACAATACCCTGAATTGCCAAAGAAGTCCTCTGGGCATCTTTTGTGGGGAGGCAGACAGGTTCCACAAATGTTGTTGTGAAAATTGACTGCGCCCCCCCCAGAACCGCGGCAAGGGTCTCAAAGGATGTCCTGGCAATATTATTCAACGGCTGTTGGGGAATAAGGGAATGACCTGCACATTGAACCGCAAATTTAAATTGGAGTGAACCTTTATCCTTTGCCCCATATTTCTCTTTTAACATTTTTGCCCACATTCTGCGCATGGCCCTGTATTTAGCCACTTCTTCAAAAATATCGATTCCCGCTGCACAGTAAAAAGACATTCTCCTGGCAACATTATCGATATCCATCCCTCTTTTTAAGCATCCATCTATGAATGTGGCAGCTATTTTAAGACCAAAGGCCACTTCCTCGGGGGCATCAAGGCCATAATCCCTCATATTATAACAGGATGAGACATAGGCAGCATGCCACAAAGGCATATTATCACCGCAATATTCCACAAGATCGCCCCATATTTTTACACCCAGCCTGGGGGGATTTGCAACATCCGAATAACAGACATGGCTCATGATGGGATCATTACTGATTGTCCCCCGCAGTTTTGACATGCTGATCCCTCTTTTTTTGGCAACAGCAATATACTGAGCTAAAATTACAGGACTTACAACAGATGCGCAAAGGAGCGTTGAGCTTATTTCGTCCAAAGGAATATCGTCGAAGAGATCTTCCATATCATCAATCGATACAAGGGGAACACCACTGACGCCCACTTCTCCCCGGGCAAGGGGATGATCAGAATCGAGTCCATGCATGGTTGGCTGATCCCGAAAGACCATAAGACCAGTATTACCATGGGAAATCAAATATTTCATCTGTTTGTTTGTATCCTCAGGTGTTCCAAAACCCCATGGCTGACGCCGTGTCCACAATTTACCTCGATACATATTGGGATAAATACCCCGGGTAAAAGGGTATTGCCCGGGATCGCCAATATTTTTTTTATAGTCGTCATCAGCATCCCCAGGAAAATATGCTTCTTTTAAATCGATGGCTGACCAGGATTTTGTTCTCCTGACTTTTTCTCTGTACCCTGGTTCGGCAACATCCTTTTTCCTCATAAGCTCCATCACTACTTTCCTTTAAAATCTGGTTTTCTTTTTTCAAAAAAAGAGGCCTGCCCTTCCTTTATGTCATCTGTCCCAAAAAACATTGAAGTCGCATGTACGGAAGCTGTTATATCCTCCCCCCCTATGGCCCTGTTTATTATATTTTTTGCAAGCATTAAAGAAAGAGGGGCTTTTTCCATCAAAAGCCTGGCCTTTTTCTCGGCTTCATCCATGAGTTGATCATTCGGGACGATTTGATTAACAATACCAATTTTTTCAGCCTCTTTTACATCAAACTGCCTGCCACTCATTATAAGCTCTTTTGCCCTGGTTCGTCCAACTATTTCGTGGAGTCTGATTACAGCATAACCAGGCATAATACCTATTCCAACTTCGGGAAGCCCGAAAACTGCCTTTTCAGATGCAATAACAATATCAGAAGCAAGGGTAAGCTCCGTACCACCCCCCAGGGCATAGCCGTTTACAGCTGCAATAACAGGCTTCCTGGTCTTTTCCAGCTTTGCAAAAGCATTTAATACAAAATCAAGATATTTGTAGCCCCCGGCGAGCCCCCTGTTAAAAATACTTATATCTCCACCAGCACTGAAAATTTTTCCCTGACCGGTAATGATCATTATTCTCAGAGTATCATCTTTTTCAACAGCATCAACATTAGCTAAAAGATCTCCAACCAGTTCTTCACTAAGACCGTTCATTTTTTCAGGTTCATTTAAAGTAATAATCCCGATCCCATCTTTTTTTTCTAATAATACTTTTTCCATATTAATTCTCCACATATAGAATTACAGATTTACACCCTCAGGCTTTTTCATTGATCATGAGAATCTATTATAAGGTATGATTCAGGTATGATTTAATTTCAGGTCTACCCAGAGCTAAGTTAAAAACATATAAATGGGGAAGTTATTTCACAGGGTATGCGAAAAAAATAACCGGAGAAATAGATTAAACATTTCAAGGATTATTTTTTAAGCATAACGTCTATACTGGACTAACAGGCCATTTCTGAACAGACATTAACTATCGGCTGGCCTTTCTATAACCCAAAACATCCATTGCAATGATCTGCTTGCAGATACTGGCAGAACCTTCAACAATGTAATAACTTGGAACATCACGATAAAAACGTTCCATGGGATATTCCACAGAATATCCATAGGCCCCCATAATTCTCATGCCGAAATTTGCACATTTTGAAGCGGTCTCCCCTGCAAAATATTTTGCCTGGGCAACTTCAAAACCGTTGCTCAAATTTCCCTGGTCCTTTTGAATTGCAGCTTTATATACAAGGAGCCTGGCAGCTTCAACTTCGGCGGACATCTGAGCTATCATGTCCTGATTCATCTGAAATTTTCCAATTTCCTGGCCAAACTGTTTTCTTTCGTTACAATATTTTACAGCTATATCGAGGCAGGCCTGGGAAACACCCACACCCCCTGCTGCTGCAGATAACCGTGTCTGATTTAAAGACCCAAAAACAATCTTTGCACCATCCCCTGGCTTTCCTATGATGTTTTCTTTTGGCACCTTTACATTATCTAAAAAAAGTTCCGCAGTCGGTGATGAATGGATACCCATTTTTTTAAGGGGAGAAGAGGTAATTCCATTAAAATTTTTGGGTTCAATAAGAAAAGCTGAAAGGCCCTTCCCTTTTTTTGACTTATCTGTAAAAGCATAACAGACCAGAACATCAGCATCTGCTGCATTTGATATCCATGATTTGACACCATTTAGCAGCCAGTGATCTCCACAGTCCTTTGCCACAGTCTCTATGGCCATAATATCCGAGCCCGCGTTGGGTTCGGTGATGGCAAAGCCTCCAAGATATTCTGCAGAAACAAGTTTGGGCACATATTTATTTTTTTGTTCCTCTGTACCATGCTTGCATATAACATGTGATGTCCCGATTCCCTGCATATTAATCTGAACCCTGAGAGAACCGGATGTACGTGCAATCTCTTCTGTAATTATGGCCATTGCAAGCCATCCCATATCTTCTCCGCCGTATTGTTCCGGCACCACAGCGCCAAAGAAACCAAGTTTACCCATGGGCTTTAATACTTCTTTATGGGGTAAATAATCCTTTTGATCCCACTCCCCTGCATAGGGGGCTATTTTTTTTTCGGCAAATTCACGCACAGCCTTTCTTAACATCTGGTGTTCTTTGGACAAACTGAAATCCATATACTCCTCCTGATTTTCCCTCGGGCACTATTTGCCAGTAAAAACCGGCTTTCTTTTTTCTAAAAACGCAGTATAACCCTCAACAAAATCTTTGCTGTCTAGCAAAGCACTTTGCAAGTTTGCTGCATAATCTAAGGATGCGTCAAGATCCATTTCCCCTGATCTGCGCATGGCCTCTTTAATCAATATAATTGCAGAAGTTGGCCCATTTGCTATTTTTTGTACCAGTGCATCGGTTTCCTGCTTAAAATCATCTTCGGGAACCAGCCTGTCCACAAGGCCGATTCTAAAAGCTTCGTCAGCATCAATAATATCTCCGGTAAAAGCAAAAAGTTTTGCAGCTCCGGAACCTGCAAGCCTGGGGAGGAGATAATGCCCCCCCATATCAGATAATATACCCATTTTTATATAACCATATCCGAATTTGGCAGCAGATGATGATATACGAATATCGCATGACATGGCTATATCGCAGCCCCCTCCAACAGTAACCCCATTGATCCCTGCTATCACCGGCTTGGGCAGAGCATGAAGCTTTCTCACCATATTGGCAAAGGGCTTTATATACTCTCTCCACTGTGCGGGATTCATTTTAGAGACAGGAACCAGATCTTCCTGGATATCTCCACCTGCACAAAATGCCTTTCCTGCGCCGGTTATCAAGACAGCCCTGATGTCATGATCATCCTCAATCACCTGAAGAATATCGAGCATATCTATTATCAAGTCAGGAGAAATAGCATTAAACTTTTTTGGCCTGTTAAGGATGATTGTGGCCACATTTTTATCTTTTTCCAGCAGAATGGTACTGTATTTTTTATCTGCCATAGTCGATCCTCTCTAAATATATTTTGGATAGGGGTGTAATGAAAATTATTAGTGCCCGAAGGAAAAAATATAATTTTCGTCCGGACACCATAAGAATAATTATAACCCCAAAAAAACTATATCATTGTATATCCACCACTTACACTTAATGTCTGACCGGTGATATGGCTTGCGCAATCAGATGCCATAAAAATAACAGCCTTGGAGACTTCACCCGGCTTTCCTATCTTGCGAAGAGGATATCCTTTAGCAGCTTTTGCCTGGGCCTCAGGAGTAAAAATTTTCAACATATCTCCAGCCCAGAGGCTCTTATCCCCAATATCATCACCAGATTCAGGAATGGTCAATCCAGGACAAACCACATTCAAACGTATTCCATTTTTTCCCACTTCCCTGGCCAGAGCCTTGGTAAATCCGATAACTCCGCCCTTGCATCCTGAATATACAACTTCTCTGAATTCACCCATTCTGCCAGCGTCGGAACCGATGTTAACAACAACACCTTTTTTTGCGGCAATCATCTGATCCATAACCGCTCTTGTGCAATTGAGCATTCCCCAGAAATTAATGGCTATAATTTTTTCCCATTTTTCCCTGGTCTCATTCATGAAAAGATCGTCAATATTCCACCCAACATTATTAACAAGAACATCAACAGTACCAAATTTATCATTAACAGCCTTGATCATTGCTTCGACCTGATCATTTTTTGTAATATCGGTTTTTACAAACATAACCTCACAACCCAGGGCTTTGGCCTGCTCTGCTACTTTTTGTCCCTGTGCTTCATCAAGCTCTGCAATTGCAAGTTTAACATTTTCTTTGGCGAAATCATGGCAAATTGCGCGTCCAATATTAGAACCACCACCTGTGACAACAACTGTTTTTCCTTCTAAATTCAGATCCATATTTTCCTCCTGTAATCTTTTCAATTATTATTTAGAGTAAATTCACCACTATATATACAGATATTCATACAAATAATTTCACCAGGTTATCGGTCGTTGGAGTATTATACAATACACCTTCCTCTTTTTTGCCTGGGAAATTAATTGTCTGAAAACCCATGGATTTTCAGCTTTATTTTCTGGGCAAACGCAATATTCTATTTGCAATTATTGTCCGCTGTATTTCAGAAGAACCTCCCCATATAGTAAGGCTTCTGCTATTTATCCAGCCCTTTGATGCCTCATGAACAGAATTTCCAAGTTCGTCGAGATTGTACCAGGACTGCGCATAGGGTCCCATGACTTGAATATTCAAATCCATAACACGCTGATAAAGCTCAGCTCCGTAGACTTTCAGCAATGAAGCTTCAGGCCCGGGCTGTGAGCCGGTTTTAAGTTTGGAGAGCATGCGCAGAAAAGTATAAAAAAATGATTTGCAGTCAATCTCGATCTCTGCCAGTTTTTGCTGAAAAGCCTTATCTTTTATAAGGGGCTCTCCATCAGCAAAAGCATTTCCGGCATTATTTTTTATTGTTTCAACGGCATAAAGCAGATCACCCACAGGAAACGCATTAAGCCTTTCATGCTCAAGCAATGCACCTGCCACTCTCCACCCGTCGTTAATCTCACCAACCACATTTTCCACGGGAACTTTGACATCATCAAAAAAAACTTCTGAAAATGCCTTATGATCTATTAATTCCTCAATTGGCCGGATGGTAATACCCGAAGTTTTAAGGTCAACCAGTAAAAAAGTTATACCGGCATGTTTTTTAACATTGGGATCAGTCCGCACAAGCATGAACATCCAATCTGCATGATCTGCCATACTGGTCCAGGTTTTTTGACCATTAACAATAAAATAATCCCCTTTACGAACAGCCTCTGCACTTAAACTTGCAAGGTCGGAACCAGCATCAGGCTCAGAAAAACCCTGACACCAGATAGCCTCCCCTGATATCATATCCGGGATGAGTTTTTCCTGCTGGTCCTTTGTCCCGAACTGGAGGAGCAGCGGAGCCAGCATCCCAAGGGATACAATGGCTGTTTTAAGCCTGGGGGCCCCTGATAAACCATATTCATAGTTAAATATAAACTGTTCCACCTGGCTGAAACCTGCCCCCCCCAGTTCTTTGGGAAGATGTGGAGCAACCCAGCCTTTTTCATAAAGAGTTTTATGCCACTTAATCATCAAATCAAGATCCAGGGTGCTTCCACCAAGGGTCTTGTCCCGTACTTCCGG
>DAOWMW010000147.1 GCA_030642865.1 Desulfobacteraceae bacterium | reverse complement strand
GAATTTATTTCATCCCTAAGGGTTCGCACAAAAATAAATTGGCAATTTTAATTGTTGAGGCGCCCGCCTGGCAAGGCACAAAAGTGCAGTAATATCAGGATATTCCTGCACTTTTGTAACGCAGTCAGGCGGGATGCATCGGCGCTTAAAATGTTAAGTTATTTTTGCGCGAGCCCTAACCCTATTTAAAAAATCAGCATAGGGCCAGAGGGAGGAATGTCTATATGAACCTGTTGATCATATCTTCTATCACCTGTTCAACATTATCAGGGGTTATCCCATATTCATCACATACAGTTTCTGCTTTTTTCAATTTGTAATGATCATTCATATCCTGCAAACCATAAAAATGTCCCAGCCGTCTACCCACCTGATATAAGCATTGCTGCTGGGGATCCATATCAAGAAACGATTGGAGAATGTTTACCATCCGCTCTTTATCGTGGGGAAAAGTACCTTCCAGATCTCCGAATAAATTTAATATATGATCGCTTTTTATTACGCTTGTTATATTTTTAAGAGATTTAATAAAAAGCAGAGTCTCTTTGGCCATCATAATATCTGTGCATTTTTCAAAATTACCAGCCTTGTAATCATCAAAAAGTTCAATTCCCTCGGGGACTGCAAGTGTCCTGATTCTGATAAAATCAGGATTAATTGAGTTTAACGCATCAGCGGTTTCCCTTGCATGAATTTCTGATAATTTTATTCCCCCAAGACCCGGCATTACATACTCAGAAAGTTCTATTCCTGCTTTTTTAATATTTAATCCAGCCTTTATATGGATTTCTTTTGTAACCCCCTTGTTAACATTACGTAAAACTTCATCAGAACCTGATTCAAGGCCAACATGAATTCGGTTCAACCCTGCTCTGCCCATTGATTCAAGGATATCCGGCTTAATTTTTGCTACAGTATGGGACCGGGCATAAGATGTTATCCTCTGTATCCATGGAAAGGATGATTTAATATGGTTTAATATTGTAATCAGCTCTTCAGGTTTTCTTACCAGACTGTTGCCGTCCTGCAGAAAGATTGATTCCATCCCCCCCACAAACCAGTTGACAGCGGCATAATAAGGTTCATACTGGTCATTGGCGATGTCTTTAAAAGCAAGACTAACCTGTTTCTGGGTTAATCGACCGTATTGTAAAGCAATACCTCGCAGGGTTTCCACATGGGTGGCAACAGAATCAATATCCTTTATAACATGCTCCAAAGGACGAACTGAAAATTTTTTGCCCCTGTATGCCCTGCAAAATTTACATCGGTTCCAGGAGCAATTCCTTGTTACCCGTATAAGAAGACTGTTTGCTTCGCTGGGAGGCCGTATGGGCCCCTGTTCAAAACCACTGTAAGATTCAATTTTCTGTTTTGCAGCCATTTATCCGTTTTCTCCAAAATAATCTGATCTCTTTGTTTTTTTTATGTTAAAAAAAGATAAGCATTGATATGATAAAATCAAGGTAACCATTCAGCCAGTATCTGCAACAACAGGTATAATTTGAATAGTTACCGATTTTTTTAGATTGCCTGTGCAAAATTAATTTTTAAGAAAGTCCAGAGATCTCATCATACATAAGTTTTTTGTGATAAAATATTCTTTATTTTCAATGAGTAAGATATCTTTAAATTTTTGAAATAAATTTTTTTTGGCCTTCTGGGTCAACTTCGTGCCAACTCTGAAAAAAAATTGGAAAAACATTCATAAAAATAACAATTACAATCAAAACAAGTGGTTATGTTTTAATAGAACCTGTGACTCACGAGCAGAGATAAAAAATGAAAAAAATAATAATTTTAATATCAATATCAACAACAGGCCTGGTTTTGCTTTTGTTATATTTTTTATGGAATATTTATAATTATGGTTTAACCCCGCTTAACACTAATCAAACATTAAAAAAGATATCCATAGTTAAAGGGGAAAGTTTCAGTACTGTTTTGGGCAGACTTCTTGATGAGGGAATCATAAATCAGCCAGTAAAGTTTAAAATCCTTGCCAGACTGAAAAAATTTGATAAAAAAATCAAAGCTGGCGACTACAGGCTCTCTCCATCAATGACACCTGTGAAGATACTCAAAATAATGGAAAAAGGGAAAGTCAGTTTTTATAAAGTCACCATACCTGAGGGCTATAATCTTAAACAAATCGCATCTGTAATGGCTGGATCAGGCCTTGCAGATCAAAAAAAATTCATTAAAGTATCCACAGATTCATCCTATGTGCGGCAAAAAAAAATTGCCGCAAAAACCTTTGAAGGATATCTTTTCCCTGACACTTATTTTTTCGCCAAAACTGCCCCATGTGAGGAAATAATTTCCATAATGTTAAAAAGATTCCAGACAAAGATCACCACAGAGATGAGGAATAGGGCAAAAAATATGAATATGTCTATTCATCAGATTATTACCATGGCATCGATTATTGAAAAAGAAACAGGTGCTCCTTTTGAACGTCCCATAATATCTTCTGTTTTTCATAACAGATTAAAAAAGGGTATGCGCCTTCAAAGTGATCCAACTGTAATCTATGGAATAAAAGAGTTTAACGGAAATATTACAAAAAAAAATCTAAAAACGGCCACGGCCTACAATACTTATGTGATAAAAGGTCTTCCCCCGGGCCCCATTGCAAACCCTGGAATTGAATCGATAAAAGCCGCCTTGTACCCTGCAGAAACAAATTTTCTTTTCTTTGTTTCAAAAAAAAACAGAACCCATGAATTTTCAACAAATATCAGAGACCATAACAGAGCCGTCAGAAAGTATCAATTAAGACGCAATGCAAAAAAATAGATGTTATACATAGATCGTCACGCAAAAAAATTCGACCTGTGCAGTTAGTTAACTGCTAAAGGCTAACCGCATCAGCTTTTACTACTTCTGCCAAAGGCACCTTTGGTAAAACTGATGAAAAAATCTTTAAGAATAATTATTAAACCCAGGGCAAAAATAAAAGTAATGCTGCCGGCAACCATAAATGTTTTTCCGGAAGATAAATTAAATCCGTGGAGTATTTTTATCATCAGGCTTGCACATAGTATTCCTGTAAAATTTAAAAAATTTGTTGCAGCTAAAACAGATCCGCGTATTTTCCCCGGCGTTTTCCATTGAATAAAAGCATTAAGAGGTAGAATAAATAATCCTGCAGATATCCCAAAAAAAAATATCAGCACCATTGCCCATATAAAAGTATGTGCGGCAAAATTCAACCCGACAAGTGAAGCGGCTAAACCAAAAGCGCCCAAAGGAACAATCCCCAGTTCGACTCTAGATCCTGAGAACCAGCCGGCAAGAAGAGCTCCAGAACCTACGCCAAATGCAGCGAAAAGGTATAAACACCCTGCGACATTGCTCTTTTCAGGGGTAAGATCCATTAAAACCATACCATAAGGGATAAGGTTCATCTGGGCAAAGGCGGCGGCAAACCAAAAATAGGACGAAATAAGAACAGCTGTTAAAAGCTCCCTTTTTTCAGAAATTAATTTTAGAGTTTTCCATATTCCCAGAAAAAAGAAAATAGACACATCCCTTTTTCCTTTTTTTGAGGGTGTTTTATATATCTTTGTGCTTGCGCCAAAACCAAGCAGGCTTACTGTGGTGCAAACCATGCCGCAATAGACAAATCCCTTTTCTCCCCCCGCAAAAAGTGACGCCATAAGAATGCCTATGATAATGGAAAGAAAAGTAGCTGAAATAAGATAGCTGTTTGCTTTGGAAAGTTTCTGATCAGATACCAGTTCAGGAATTATACCATATTTGGCAGGCCCGAAAAAAGCACTTTGGGTGCACATTGCAAAGAGAACCAGGTAAAGGCCCATGGAGTTTTCCATATAAAAAAAAATCAGGCCTGAACCCATAAAAACAATTTCCAGAATTTTTAACCGAACTATGATTGTTTGCTTGCTGATTCTGTCGGCCAGAGCGCCTGCCGCATCTGAAAAAAGTAAAAACGGAAGGACAAACACAGCACCAACACAGGCCATTATCGTGTCAGGAGCAATGTCCGGATTTGCAGCTATTAAAAAAAAAACCATGGACATCTTATAAAGATTGTCGTTTAACGCTCCGAAAAATTGAGTGATATTTAACCATTTAAAGGTGCTTTGAATTATATCCTTAGTCATTAGCCTTTTCCCCGGAATCAGGTTTTCAAAAAACCTTTGTCTTTTGAAAATAAAAAGCTAAGGAAAATTTCACCATAGCTCAATGTACGGGCTAAAATCAGAACCAAGCCCGGTTTTTGGATGTGTTACCGGTCGCCGGAGTATACCCCCTCTGGCCTTCCTAAAATTATCGACCTGTGCGGTTAGCTAATAGCTAACTGCTAAAGGCTAATCGCACAGCTTAAAAAATTATTATCTTAGCGCCTAGGGTAATTTGTAACAGCAATTTCACTTAACGTTTACTTGACTTATTGACAAAATACTCCAAAAGCATATAACATTTCATACATTTAAGAAAGTAACGCCTTAAAACAAATTTTACAAGGAGAGCTCATGGATATTGTTGAACAGATAGAATTGTTTTTAGAATCAAAATCGATTGCTTTACCCGGTATATCCAGGCAAACAGACCCTAACTCGTACAATATTATTGCCCCTTTGTTAAAGCAGGGCTTTCAG
>DAOWMW010000250.1 GCA_030642865.1 Desulfobacteraceae bacterium | reverse complement strand
GTCTTGTAAGGAGTGAAACGGAGAACCCATCGGTTATGTTGTAATCACAACCAAGGGAAAGGATTCTGTCAGGGTTGAAAAGGAGATCATCTCCGGTTTCCTTGTCTTCGGTATCAAGTTCAAGCCAACTGAAATTTGCGGAAATTCCATAGTCAAAGCTGTATCCAGCTTCAAATTCCAGGCCCTTTGTCTCCACGTCCGCTTTATTAACGTATGTCTGATAATCCTCAACACCGTCATGATCTGCATCAACACTTTCCAATTCAATTTTATCTTCAACATCGTTGAAAAAAAATGCAATTGAATAACTGAATCGGTCGGTTTCTCCCCCCACTCCCACTTCATAGCTTTTAAGAGATTCAGGGTCCAGGTTATGAACAGTTCTTTTGATTCCAAGAAAAACGGCTTCGGCACCCAATCTTACACCCTGGCCCGGCAGCGGAGCTATAACATAAAGTTCGGCTGTGTCAGGCGCTCTGTAACCTTCAGCATAGTTGACTCTTAGTCTCAACATTGGTAAAAATTTTTTGACCAGGCCGGCCTTAAAGGTTATTTCGTCATCAGCATAGGATATATCGTCATAGCGCACACCCAAAATGGCGTTCATTGTATCGCTTATTTGCCATTCATCCTGCACAAATAATGCTTTAAAACGCTGCATATCTTCTGTAAAATTCATATTAAGGGGATTTGAATTAATAACGCTGGAACTTCTTAATACTTCTCTATATTCTCCCCCGGACACCAGCAAATGTTCAGCAGTGACAGCCCAGATTGCCTCGGCTTCATATCCTGTAATATCCACATCAGCACACATTTTTTTAATAGTTGGGCCAACAAAAGTCAAGGGTTTCATGCTGTTTCTCTTTTCATACTCTGAGCGGTAGACTTTTAATTTAGTCGTAAGATCAGCAGAAAATTTATACTCAATATAACTGGTGTAATCAAACCGGTGGTTGTCATCCACTGATTTGATCGGGGTGTCCGTTATCATTGCAATAGGGGGAAGACGCCACGGTCTCAGTTTTACAGCAAAACCCCGATAAATACCCTCCCTGTCTTCCTGGAAAAAATTAAAATCAACCGAAGCATTTAAGGCATCTGTGAAATCGTAATTAAGCATAAGCCCGGTGTTCAAAACCTCGGCATCGTCCCTGTAGGATACATCAACCTCACCTGTCCGGTCATATTGATCATCCCGTGGTAAA
This sequence comes from Desulfobacteraceae bacterium, assembly GCA_030642865.1. GTDB lineage: Bacteria > Desulfobacterota > Desulfobacteria > Desulfobacterales > BuS5 > DAOWMW01. The sequence continues at coordinate 1,722 of DAOWMW010000250.1, read as the reverse complement.
TGGATGTTTAAAATTGGAACCAATGCTTTTGAAGTATACTGTTCCTTTTCCGTGTATTGGTTGGCTTCATTATAATTTGCAAAGAAAGTGTATCCCAGCTTTCCTGCTGTGCCACGGAGGTTAAAGCCTGCATTATACTCCTCCCCATCTCCGGAATCATTCATTCCTCCTTTCAAATCCAGGGCCATGTGGACTTTCTCTCTGGAGGGCTTTTTTGTTATAATATTTATTACTCCTCCCAGTGCATCTGATCCGTAAAGCGTGCTCATGGGGCCTTTTACGATTTCGATTCTCTCAATCATATCAGCCGGGATTCTGTCCATCTCATATGGATTTTCGGTTTCACCGGCCAGCCTTTTACCGTCAATCAACAGTAGAGTTCCATTGCATCCCATGCCGCGAATAGAAATGCCGCTTTTTGATTTGGAGCCTGGATGGGGAAATCTTCCATACTGCATGGTGAGACCTGGCGTTTTTTCGATTATATTTTTTAAAGTGGATGCCCCCATTCTTTTGATTTCATCTGATGTGATAATATCCACTGATGCGGTTACGCCGGATACCTTTTTTTCTGTTTTGGTGGCGGTGACCATTATTGGCTCCAGCTTAACTGGTTCTTCAGCCGCTGCCGGAGTCTGATAACCTGTAAAAAATATCATGCTGATGATAATTGCTGTAAAATTAATTTTTTTTTTCATTATAAACCTTTCCCAGGATTGGGGATGAAATATACTTCGGACGGCACAAATTGCGCCGGGCTTGTGGTCCTCTTCAAGGCGCATCAAGGGTTGCAAACTCGGAGCATTTTGGGCACCCACAGGGGGATGCCCCTACGCAATTTTGGCCATTGATGCAACACAGAAGACGGGCACAAAAACAAATAATTCTGGATAATCAATAAAACTCACGATCCTTATTTAGTACCGACCATAATAAAATCGAAAAGGTACCTCTTGTATTTTTTAAAAATATTTCTCATAATTAACACACGTTTTTTCCTTAAAGGAAATTGAACATTTTGAAACAGGCTCTCCTTATATAAAAAAAAACGATTCCTGTTTGCCGAAGGTTATCTTTCCTGAGCAGCCATATCAATAAAAGCTTCCCATCCATTCCAGAGCAAATTCATTTGATTTTCTTTTAATTCCCTGGGAGGTAAAACATCCGGAATAATCGGGATAAAACCGGCCTTCTGGCTTAAAAATTCCTGGGTCTTTTTTGAAATCAAATAATCAGCCGCTTTTTTTGCATCTTCGCTAAAGTCCTTTTTTAACAGCATTACTTGTGGAAGTGGAAGGGCACCTTCGGCTGGCCAGCAATAAGAAGCGTTGTTGTCCTTTGAAAATTTTGCAAAAGTCAGCGGCATGATTCCTATATCAAATTCTCCTTTTGCAACGGCCCTGTTAACATCCACAGGAAGGCCTTTATAGTTGAGATTTTTTTCTATAAAATCTTTCCCTGCTTCTTTAAAATGATGAATATAAAAAAGTTTTAACAAAGAAGCAGGTGGAGTCATTTCATTGGTGGCGAGGATCTTTCCTTTTATGGCCGGCGCGCACCTATGGCACAGGCCTGCTGTTTCCACGATGGTTATGTCAGCATTATGTCCCTTGCCGAACCTGAATATCTCCTCGCCGTTAATGGCGCTGTAATGATCCGGGCAGACATAATCACTGAGCCCGACAACAACCGGAATGCCGAGCCTTTTTTTATAAATATCGC
>DAOWMW010000259.1 GCA_030642865.1 Desulfobacteraceae bacterium | reverse complement strand
ATATCCTCCCATGGCTTCTCCCCGCAACTTGGCCAGAATCGTATGTTCCCCTATATCAGCAGCAATCAAGGCATCTTTTCGCGTAAATCCCAGGGCAACCAGTCCAATTCCTGCAACCAGAAAGAGCCTGGGATACGGATCTATCTCTTTTTCATCAAACCCGCTGGATGGAGCATATTTTTGGAGATAAGCCATATACGCATCTTTAAATTGATTCACCTTCATCTCCACCAGGGTCTTGAGGTCATAATCATTTTCCGGAACAGATTCAATATAAACCATTTTATTCTTGGTCCGGATCACATGATCGGGTGTTAAAACCCCTGAAGAACATATTTTTTGAGCAAATGGTGACCAGGATGCAGCAATTAAATCAGGAGTGGAACATATTTTAACATGAAACCTCCGGATTTTACCATCCAACAGGGGAAAAGCAGAAGCTCCCCGGGCAGCCTGGACAAATCTTCCCATGGATTCTCTTCTGTTTTCAGCCTCCGGCATCTCTGTTTCACATGTAGATAAAGATTTCCCTTTTATTTTTTCCTCAATATATTTTTCAGCCCTGTCAACAAAGCCGATCATCCTCCCATAGGATGTCTCGGCATCATCGGCAAATGTAAATATTCCATGGTTCATCACCACAACAGCCTCAAGTTCAGGATTATTTTCATATTCCCGCAAAACAGCCTTTGCCAGAGGAAAACCTGACATTATATAGTCGATAACAGCAACTTTTTCTCCCAGGGCATCCCCGGCAAGGCGCCGGCCATTCTCATGATTTGTTAAAATCATTATACTGTCTGCATGGGTATGATCTATATATTTATGTGGAAGTAGAGCATGAACAAGGGTTTCAACGGAAGGGGGGGGGGATTCAGCCATAATGCCATTAATTTTCAGTTGATTATCCATCTCTCCATCGGAAAGGGAATCGAGGTTCCCAAGCCTGATTAAAGGGGGAATATCCAAACCTGAAAAACCACCAGGGGAAATGGAACAAAGATCTATACCGCTCCCCTTCACATAAATCACATCTTTTTCCTGGCCGGTTATATCTTTAATTCTTGTTTTCACGGAGGTATTCCCCCCTCCATGAAGAACAAGGCTGGCATTGCTCCCCAGCAGACGTGAAGTATAGACCCGTAAAGCCAGATCTCCCGGATAAGCGGAATATTTTTTTATAAACCCAAGGGAATCATTTTTGCTGAAAAGATTTTTCATTTTATATATTTTTTTCCTCTTCAAATATATCCTGAGCATCTTTCACAGAAGCATTTTCATGAATAATAGCACGAAGAGCCTTTATCATAGCCACGGGGTATGCGTGCTGCCAGACGTTTCGTCCCAGATTCAAGCCTATTGCCCCATTTCCCATGCCATCATAAACAAATTCAAAAACCTCTACTTCGGTTTCACATTTTGGTCCCCCGGCCATAACAACAGGGACAGGACACCCATTGACCACCTTGTCAAAATTTTCGCACCAATAGGTTTTTACAATCCTTGCCCCAAATTCTGCAGCAATTCTGCAGCAAAGTGAAAGATACCGTGCATCCCTTTTTTCCAGTTCCTTTCCCACAGCGGTTACTGCCATAACAGGTATACCGTAATTTTCACAATCATTTACCAGATTTCCAAGATTTACAAGGGATTGATGCTCATAATCACTCCCGACAAAGACAGACATACCCACAGCAGCCGCATTAAGCCTGACAGCCTCCTGAACTGATGTGGTTATTGCCTCATTGGCAAGATCCTTTCCAATAATACTTGACCCGCCGGACATCCTTAAAATAATGGGGGGACAATTTCCTGGGTCCACAGATGCCCTTAAGACCCCCCTTGTGACAAAAAGTCCATCAGCATAAGATACGAGAGGGGCGATGGTTTCCCCTGGTTTTTCAAGTTTTCTTGTGGGTCCCTGGAAATATCCATGATCAATGGGCAAAAAGATACAGTGGCCATCAGCTTTTATCAGCCGGGATAAACGATTTTTCATTCCCCAATCCATATAATCCTCCATTTAATAATGTTTGAAGCAAATCAATTGCTTTTAATATATTTTTTTATTATAAAAGCATAAATCATGTAACAATCTATATTTCTAATTCAGGCATCCAATGGCTGGCATTATAACCATGCCCAAAATCATAAACTATGTAAAAACTTTTAAAAATATTTTTTGGGAGACCTTAGTGAAAAAAATATTCCATATCAACAAAAATCATATAGTCCTGTCCTTTTTTGCCGCTGTATTCTTTTTTACATACACCTTTGCCCACCCATCTCTCTCAGCTTCAGAAAATAAAGAAAAAAACAATAAAATTCAGATTACAGCAGACGACCTGAGCATTAAAAGCAAGGAAAATTATGCCGAGTTTTCAGGAAACGTGCGGGCTTCCGTCGAAAATTTTACAATCACCGCAAACAACCTTAAAATCTATTATAAAAAGAATGGCGCGGATAAGGTAAACAGCACGGACAATAAGTCAATAGACAAGATAATTGCAAACGGTAAGGTTTTAATTGTGACTGACGGCAAAATTGCCACATCCGAAACTGTTCAATATACAACAAAAGATCAAGTTCTTGTTTTGACCGGCAAAACAGTAACATTTAAAGATGGAAACAATTCCGTAACAGGTTCAAAAATAATTTTTAACAGAATTACCGGAAATGTAAAGATAAAAAGAGGTATTGCAAAACGTGTAACCGCAATATTATATTCAAAAGATAAAACAGACACGTCCAAAGAACCAGCAGATCTGGAAACAAACGACAATAAAAAAATACCCACCCGCCCTTAGATTGGGGATGAATTTAATTCACGATCT
>DAOWMW010000086.1 GCA_030642865.1 Desulfobacteraceae bacterium | reverse complement strand
TAGCATTTTAAGCGTCGATCCATCCTGCCTGACTGCGTTACGAAAACGTATAAATATCTTGATATTCCTGCGTTTTCACGCCTTGTCAGGCAGGCGCCTCAACACTTAAAATTGCCAATTTATTTTCGATCGAATCCTTAGAAACCGTAACTACTCAGCTATATTGATTCAGTGTATCACAATAGTTTTAATCAGATTATACCTGGTGTTGCAGGTATTGACTGAATAATTACTATAAATTTTAAATAAGGAGAATTTAAAAAAATGACAGGTATTACTTCTTACGGAGCTTATATCCCTTTATATAGACTCCCTTTGGTGGAAATAGCCAGGGCATGGAATGTCCCTCCCAGGGGTAAGGGAGAACGTTCTGTGGCAAATTATGATGAAGATAGTTTGTCAATGTCTGTTGGTGCCGCTGTTCACGCTCTTTCCGGGATGGACAGGTCCCTGATAGACGGGTTTTATTTTGCCACTACAACATCTCCCTATGCTGAAAAGATGGTTTCCACAATAGGGGCGGCGGCCCTCGATTTCGGGTCTGAAACAAGAACCCTGGATTTTACCAATTCATTACGATCGGGAACCGGAGCCATGATTGCGGCTATTGATGCTGTTAATGCAGGATCCTTAAAAAATGTTCTGGTTGCAGCCGGAGATACCCGTGCAGCTCAAACCCAGGGCGATATGGAGCAGACATTTGGTGATGGTGCTGCAGCTGTTGTTATTGGAAACACAGATGTTGCCGCAGAGATAGTTGATTCTCTCTCCATATCTGATGAAATCATGGATGTCTGGCGCCCCAGTTCTGAAATCTTTGTAAGAGCATGGGAGGAACGTTTCGGCTTTACAGTATCATATTCCAGGCTAATCCCCCAGGCTGCAAGTATGCTTCTTGAAAAAAATTGTCTTACTCCCCAGGATCTTGCCAAAGTGGTTATTACTGCTCCAACCATAAGGCGGCATAAAGGGATGGGAAAAACACTGGGCCTTAATCCAGGGCAATATGAGGATTCAATACTGCCCAATGTTGGAAATACAGGGACTGCACTCCCCTTGATGATGCTTGTCCAGGCACTGGAAACTTCAAAGGCCGGGGATAATATTATGATATTGTCTTACAGTAATGGATGTGATGCAATGCTCCTTAAGGTAACAGAAAATATTGAAAAATTAAAAGATCGAATTGGGATTAAAAATCAGCTGGAATCTAAAAGGGAGCTTCCCAGCTATCAAAAATATTTGACGTTTAAAGGACTGGTCCCTGTTGCCCCTGTTCCCAGGCCGGATAGAACACCAGTAGCTGCTGTTACTTTATGGCGGCATAGAAAGGATTATCTGGCTTTATATGGATCTAAATGTACTGAATGTGGTGCCCAGCAATATCCTCCCCAAAGGGTTTGTGTAAAGTGCCATGCTAAGGATAAACGTGAGATGGTCGGACTCTCTGACAAAAAACTTAGTGTTTTTACATATACCCAGGATAATCTGGCAACATCCGTTGATCCCCCTGTAATTGTTGGTGTCGTTGAATTCGAAGGAGGCGGAAGAGCAGCCTTTGATATAACAGACCGTGATCCCCAGGAGGTCAAAGTCGGCATGGAGGTGGAGTTTACATTTAGAAGACTTTTCTTTAATAGAGGAATCCATAATTATTACTGGAAGATTAGACCATTACGGTAAGGAGGTATTATGCCTGGAAGTATAAGAGATCGAGTTGCCATAGTAGGGATGGGGTGTACAAAATTTGGTGAACGCTGGGACGCTTCAGCCGAAGATATGCTAGTTGAAGCTGCTTATGAAGCATATGAGGATGCAGGGATCGATCCCAAGGATATAGACGCGGCATGGGTGGGAACCTTATGGGGCCTGACCGGGATGACCATATCAAAGCCATTAAAATTAAATTATATACCAATCACAAGACTCGAAAATGGATGTGCCACCGGATCCGATGCAATACGAAATGCATCTTACGCTGTTGCTTCAGGGGTCTGTGATATTGCCCTGGCAATAGGCTATGAAAAATTAAAGGATCAGGGCTACAGCGGTCTGGATCTTCCATTTACCGCATCAGCAGGGGGAATGGCCGATGATGCGGCCGGCGTTGCACCTACTACCACTGCCCCTGCCATGTTTGCTGTTATGGCAACAAAATATTTTGAAAGGAACGGGCTTAGTCCAGAAGAAGGGAAAAGAATGCTGGCAAGAGTCTCTTACAAAAGCCATCAAAATGGTTTACTAAGCCCCAAGGCTCATTTCCACAGCAAAGTCACCATGGATCAGATTATGAATGCTCCAATTATATCGTGGCCCCTGGGACTTTTTGACTGTTGCGGTGTAAGCGACGGTGCTGCTGCTGCGATAATAGTAAGAGCTGACAAAGCTAAAGAATTTCGTAAAGATCCAATGTATATTAAAGCTCTCCAGATATCCACAGGAGGTGAAAACCGCCTTAGAGATGATTACGACCATACTCATGTTGAGGAGATTTATCAATCCGGAATAGCAGCTTATAAAGAAGCCGGCATCACCAATCCCCGAAAAGAAATAAGTATGGCTGAAGTTCATGATTGTTTTTCCATAACAGAAGCTGTTTCTATGGAGGATCTGCAGTTTAGCCCAAGGGGCAAAGTAAGAGAAGATATTGAAAGCGGTTTTTTCGATCTGGATGGCGGTCTTCCAGTGCAGCCCGATGGAGGCCTGAAGTGTTTTGGCCATCCCATAGGTGCATCAGGGATCAGGATGCTCTATGAAATGTATACACAATTTCAGGGAAAGGCAGGTAAAAGGCAGATCAGTGACCCCATAGTTGGGCTCACCAGTAACATGGGGGGGAACCTCCGGGATGCTGTGTAAGTACTATTATAGTAGGCTCCAAGCCTGGTTGATAAAAATTTCTATTTCCTTTCATAGACCTTAAAAAAATATTTCTGGAAGATTATGGGGAGTAAGGCACATATATACCTCCAACGACTGATAACGGAGTGAAATTACTATATATAATCTCCGGAGTTTAAGTCCGGGGACTGCAGCAGACAGTATCCCAGGCCCCCAGACTATTTCCACCTGGGCGGCCTGTTCTTTTAAAAGCCCGGATAAAGAAGGATTAGTGATTCAACAAAAAAGGAAAGATAATGGATTTAAGATTAACAGAAGCACAAAGCAAATTGCAAAAAGAAATCAGGGATTTTTTAGAATCGATAAAGAAAACAGGGGAATATCCTTTTACAAACGATTCTTTACAACTTGTATTTTCTCCTGAATTTTCGCAAAGGCTTGCCGAAAAAGGGTGGATTGGTATTGCCTGGCCAAAAGAATTTGGAGGTCAGGGGGCAGGGTATCTTGAAAGGTGTATTATTCTGGAAGAGCTTCTTAAATCCGGTGCCCCTGTGGGATATCATTATCTTGCAGACCGTCAGGTTGGACCTGGTATCATACATTTTGGATCGGATTTTCTAAAAGATGAATTTTTGCAAAAAATGCTTAATGCCCAGGTGAGTTTCTGCTTACTTTTTAGTGAACCAAATGCCGGGTCTGATTTGGCTGCGTGTGAAACAACAGCCGTGGAAGAAGGGGATTATTTTATTATAAACGGCCAGAAAACATGGACATCCCATGGCCATTCAGCCGATTATGGGTGGGGTCTCATGCGGACAAGTTTTGATTCTGGCACCCCAAGGCATAATGCTTTTAGTGAAATATTGATCAATATGAAAACTCCGGGAATAATAATTCGTCCCGTTATTAATATGGTTGGGCTCCATTCATTTAATGAGGTTTTTTTTGATAATGTAAAAATTCATAAAAAATATCTCATAGGGGAAAAAGGTAATGGATTTCGCCAAATAATGACAAATCTTGTCTATGAAAGGGCAACAATTGACAGATTGATTCAGAATTACAGTACCAAAGAAGCTCTTTTTGAATATGTAAAAAATACGGAAAAAAATGGAGTGCCCCTTTCAAAGGATCCCCTTATAAGGGACGGGCTGGCCAGGCTTGAAGTGGAGTTCCAGGTGGGAAGGAAATATATTTATTATGTAACCACTTTGCTTGATGACGGCAAGATCCCCGATTATGAAGCGGCCATTGGCAAAAATTTTTGTACTCTTTTTGAGGCAAAGTTGTCTGATCTGGCTACAAATATTATGGGACTCCATGGACTTATCATGCCCGAGTCCCCCGAGGTTCTTTTTAAAGGAATTGTGGCTGAGTCCTATCTTATGAGTCCGTCTTATACCCTGCAGGGGGGGTCTGTGGAAATACTTAAAAATATAATTTCAAAACGCGGGTTAAAACTTGCGTCAAAATAATTTTGAGAGCGGAATAGTTACCAGATAATTTTCGTTTTACAAATGCGGGTTCGCATGTTGTTACAGGCTTTAAGCGTGGAGGGTTATAATGAATTTTAATTTTAGTAAGGATCAAATAATTTTACGCAAATCAGCTAGAGAATTTATAAAAAAAGAAATTCCAGCGTCTCTGGTCAGAGAACTCCTGGTTGATGAAAAAGGGTATTCTCCAAAGGTATGGGAAAAAATGGCGGAGTTGGGATGGCTGGGGATTGCCATTGATGAAGAATTCGGCGGCATAGGAGCCGACTTTATGGATCTTGCCATTCTTTTTGAAGAATTGGGTAGAGGTGCTGTGCCAAGTCCTTTTTTTTCTACGGTTTTGCTGGGTGGATTTTTACTGCAGAACCATGCATCAGAAGAATTGAAAAATAGATATTTACCAAAAATTGTAGAGGGTAAAAGCATTATCACAGCAGCGATTTCAGATGAAAAAGGTTTTTACGGTAAAAATCATGTTGGAATAACCGCAAAAAATTCCAATGGGAGCTATCTTCTTAGTGGATCTGTTCTTTTTGTCTCCCATGCCAATGTCTCGGATATGATAATCTGCGCGGCAAAAATGGATTCAAACAATACAGGCATAACACTTTTTGCAGTTGACAGAAAAGCAAAGGGTCTTACAGCTACACCTTTAAAAACAATTTTTGGGAATTATATTGATTATTCAATAGCCCTTGACAATGTAATGGTTTCACCTGAAATGATTATCGGGGAGGAATGCAAGGGGTGGGATTATATTGAAAAAATATGGCCACTTATTATTACAGCGCAGAGTTGCGAGTGCGTTGGCGGCATGCAAAAGGTGATGGATATGACCCGTGATTATTTAAATGGAAGAATTCAATTCGGGAAGCCATTGTCTGCTTTACAGATTGTGCAGCATATGTCTGTGGATATGTTTACAAAAGTCGAAACTTCAAAACTGACGGCACATTCTGCGGCATGGTCGATAAGTGAAGGACTTGATAGTGAAAATGAAGCAGCCATTGCCAAATCATGGTGTGCAGAGGCATACAAGGATGTAACTAAAATTGCTCACCAGGTAACAGGGGCAATAGGTTTTACAGAGGAATACGATCTTCATTTATACACAAAAAGCGCAAAGAAGCTGGAATTATTATTTGGAGATGGAGCCTATCAGCGAAAGGTGGTGGCAGATAAGCTTGGTTTGTAATCTGTAATGCTATAGACCGTCACATAAATGATTTCACTCCGTTATATGTGGCGGTCTATAAAATAACATTTTTTTACCATTGCACCCCATTGGCCTATACAACTCCCAAAGCATGCCAGTAAGGTTCAAACCCTTTCACAGCAATATCAAAAATCAACACAAAAAAAGAATTATAATTACCCGTTGTATGCGCTTCGTCCAGTGCTTTATAATACTCCAAACGTTTTTCAACAGGGAGTACAACCGGTGGGAACCCGTCTTTCATTAGTTCGAGATTCATTAAAAGGCGGGAGGTTCGGCCATTTCCGTCAACAAAAGGGTGAATTTTTACGAAATCAGCATGAACTCTGGCTGCCCGTTCCACGGGATGGCATCCCCTTCCTTCCTTCATATACCACGCGATAAATTCATTCATCTGTGCCTGAACTTGAAGAAAATCAGGCGGGACATAATTTGCGCCGGAAATAGTAACATTAATGGAGCGATAAATACCTGCATTTTTATCATCAATGTTTTTCAAAATAAGCTGATGAATAGATTTTATATCCCATTCAGATAAAG
>DAOWMW010000200.1 GCA_030642865.1 Desulfobacteraceae bacterium | reverse complement strand
GCTCCCCACCGCAGGTATCCCGGTCCCATAACAAGTGTAGGGGTAAAATCCATAGAGATGACGCTCTTTAACGGGCTTGACCCTGTAAGCAAAATGCGCATGGGGTTAAGAACCGGTGATCCAACAAAATTTAATACCTTTGAAGAGTTTTATGCTGCATGGCTGAAACAGCACAGGCAGGTAATGTATATGGGGGTTAGAATGGATAATATTATCCAGTGGGTTGTTGGATCACAGCACCAAAGACCCTTAATATCCGCATTATTCGAAAGGTGTGTTGAAAGCGGTAAGGACGGGGATGCATATGCCAAGGAAAACGCCAGTGTATGGTTTACCCATTTTGGGTTTAATGAGTTTGGTGACATTCTGGCAGGAATAAAAAAACTTGTTTATGATGACAAAAAATACACCATGGAACAGCTCCTTGTAATGCTTAAAGCGAACTGGGAAGGATATGAAAACGAGCGGATGGATTTTGTAAAAGCACCCAAATGGGGAAATGATGATGATTATGTTGATGATATATATGCACAAGGGCTAAAGGATATTGCCAAAATATCCTGGGAATGTAAAAATCCCGGAGGGAATCCATGGCCCATTCTCCCTGAAAATGTTGCAGCTTTTATCTCAGGTGCAAATAAGGTGGGAGCACTTCCCAACGGGAGACGACTTGGGGATATCCTTTATGATGGCGGTTGTTCCCCTGGAGCAGGTATGGATAAAAAAGGACCCACTGCTGTTTTAAGGTCTGTTTCAAAGTTCGACCATGTTAAGGATTTCAGGGCCAACCTTCTCAACCAGCGCTTAAATCCTGGTCAATTTAAAGGCGATAAAGGATTTGAGCTTTGGAGCAATTATATGAAGTCCTGGTCAGACCTTGGTATTAACCATGTACAGTTTAATATGGTGGATAATGAGACCTTGATCGCAGCCCAGAAAGAGCCTGAAGATTATCCTGAACTTACTGTACGGGTGGCAGGTTACAGTGCCCATTTTGTTGAACTAAACAGAAAATGTCAGGATTCGATGATAGCACGTACAGTACAATCTTTGTAATAAACAGATATTTATTTTTTCTATAATAAGGATTGGGGATGAAATAAATTCACGATCCTAAAGTAGTTTTCCAGGGGTTGCACGATATGGTCATGAATAATTTAACTTAATTATCAGTGCAGAATTCGTGCAATCCTTACCTGAAGTTGCTATTCTTTGAATGTATTGCCTGTCCTTTTGTAGTATTATTATAATCTATAGCTATGCGGTGGGATTAATGTCCGGTTGGGAAGTTACTAACCGTACATTCCCGGGAAGACTGGGAACAATAAAAGTATATGATGCCTGGAATTAATTTCGACTGAAAAGTAGTGGTCAGTATGACTTCATTGTATTAAATTTACTTTGATTTCTATCGCAACGGAGGTTTGAAATGGCATCAACAGCAGAAAACGAAAAACAGCAATTATTGGAAAAAGGAGAATATTGGAATTGGGCGGAAAAAGAAAGATCTTCAAGGATTGATTATCTGAGAAAGGCTCTATGGTCCAAGGCTACCAAAGGTTCTGCCTATCTGCCCGGGGTCAAGGTGGAAACAGAAGTGATTCGCTGGGCAACAAAGGTTTTTAAAGAGGCTGACCCTATGGAACCGTGGGTTCTGACCAAAGGGAAGGCCATGGATGCTGTTCTCGCCAATATTCCAATTTTTATTGTGGATCAATCAAAGATAATTGGCTATAACGGATCCGCTCCCCACATGATCCAGTGGATACCCTGGGGTTCCTACATGGGGAATGAGGATATATTCAATGACAGAGCTGATTATATATATGAAGAAGACAGACCCTGGCTAAAAGAGGCTTTAGATTTCTGGAAGCCAAGAACGCTCCTTGCAAAAGCAGAAAAATATCTTACGAACAAGGAGCGAATGGTCAGTGCCATGGGGTATACTCTTTTCGGACACAGGGCCTTGTCAAATTTAGACTATGTCACACTTCAGCCCGAATGGATGTATAAACATGGGCTTGAAGGTATTATAAAACAGATCGATGAAAATCTTGCATCCGCCCATAAAAAACTCCATGAAGGTGCCCCTGATGGCGTGGAAGCTTTTGAGCTTTTGCCAAAAATTGATCAGTGGAAAGCCATGAAGACTTCCCTGGAAGGAATTCTTACATGGACGAAGCGTCATGCCAGGCTCGCCAGAATTATCGCAGAAAATTTTACCACTGATACAAGCAGGAAAGAAGAACTTTTACGAATGGCTGCAACCTGTGAAAAAGTACCAGGACGTCCTCCTGAGCATTTTTGGGAAGTTGTTCAGTTTGATCATTTTATGAGTGTCGCATACAGGTTTGAATGGGGAAGCCCCGGGGCCTGGCCATGCCGTTTTGACTACTACCAGTGGGAATTTTACAAAAAAGATGTAATAGATGAAAAAAATATGACCCGTGAAGAAGCTGTTGAGTATTGTGCAGAATTGCGTTTAAGGTGCTATGAAACCCATAATATCTGTTTTAGGCTTGCACGGGAAAGTACCCAGGGGGGAATAGTCTATGTATGGACTTTAGGGGGGGTTGACGAAGATGGAAATGATGCGTGCAATGATCTCACCGATTGTTATCTGGAAGCTGCCCGGCTTACCAGGACCTGCGATCCGAGCATATCCTTCAGGTATCACCCCAATACCAGGGAAGAAACTCTGAAACAAGTTTTTGAATGTATAAAACACGGGTTAGGATATCCATCCATGAGAAATGATCCTGTACTCATAGAATCCCTGAAGCACTGGTTCGGGTTTGATACAAAAGATTCCCGCAAGTGGGTACACCAGGCATGCATGGCTCCCGCTCCTGTTACAAAAATGGCTGCACCTCATCGCAGGTATCCGGGTCCCATAACAGCAGCCGGGTGTAAATCTGTGGAGCTTGCGCTGTTTAACGGGCTTGACCCTGTAAGTAAAATGCGTATGGGTATAAAAACCGGGGATGCTGCCAGCTTCAAAACCTGGGAAGAGTTTTACCAGGCATGGTTAAAACAGCATCAGCAAATAATTTATATGGGCGTCAGGATAGATAATATAATACAATGGGTTGTGGGTACACAGCACCAGAGACCTTTGATATCAGCCATGATGGAACGTTGTGTGGAAAGCGGCATGGATGCGGATGCCTATGCAAAAGAGCAGGCGACTCTCTGGTTTACCCATTTTGGTTTTAATGAATTTGGGGATGCTCTAACAGGGATAAAAAAACTGGTATATGATGAGAAGAAATATACCATGGAACAGCTTCTTACAATGCTTAAGGCCAATTGGGTGGGATATGAAAAAGAACGGATTGATTTTGTAAAAGCACCCAAATGGGGAAATGATGACGATTACGTGGATAACATATATGTAACAGGGATAAAAGATATAGCAAAAATATCCTGGGAATGCAAGAACCCGGGCGGGTACCCATGGCCCATACTTCCGGAAAATATTGCGGCCTATGTAACCGGTGCAAGCAAGGTCGGTGCTCTTCCCAATGGAAGGCGTCATGGAGATATTTTATATGACGGCGGCTGTTCTCCAGGAGCAGGGCTGGACAAAAAAGGACCCACAGCGGTTTTAAGATCGGTTTCCAAATTTGACCATGTTAAAGATTTTAGATCCAACCTTTTAAACCAGCGTCTTAATCCGGGCCAGCTTAAAGGAGAGAAGGGATTT
>DAOWMW010000203.1 GCA_030642865.1 Desulfobacteraceae bacterium | reverse complement strand
TGCCTGACAAGGCGTGAAAACGCAGGAATATCAAGATATTTATACGTTTTCGTAACGCAGTCAGGCAGGATGGATCGACGCTTAAAATGCTAAGTTATTTTTGATCGAGTCCTTAGGATTGGGGATGAAATAAATTACCCAATCCTTACCAAAATCGTGTTGACTCTTTAACTTTATCCAGCCAGGGCTGGTGGTTTATTCTTTTTCCCCTGTACCAGAAGCCCCTTTTTTTAACTTGAAACTTTCTTTTTTAAACAGCAATCCGTGCAGCCATTTAATCCCGAATTCCAGCAAGGCTATTTCATCTTCTTTTATTTTCTGAACCGTTGTATCATCAATATCGTAGCGATCTAAAAAAGAACTTTCAAAAACAAATTTTTTGAACCTGTCTATATTATAACTTACCAAAAAAAACATTTTTTTGCTCTGTTCAGTGAGTTTAATGTTTGGGGGAAAAGATCTTTTCCTCACCAGCAGGTCTGTCCATCCTGCGTTGATTTCATCGTGGATGTCCACTCCCTGGTCATCTCTCCATTGACGAACAGTCCATTCTGTCTCCTCCTCAAAGCCAAGGCAATGGGATTCATTAACAAAAAAGAAAAAGCCATCATCATCTGCACCTTCTTTATGGCTCAGGGAGGCAACCCCAATGGGATAATATCGACATGTTGTAGGTCTATCTTCGTAAACAAGACAGCCATTTTCCCTGACAAAGGGGCAGGATTCATCTTCATCATCCAAAAGTTTCAAGGTAACAATGGGAAGGTCAGTTTTTTCGAGAAGACGAGGGGTGGTATATAATGCGAGGAATTCGTCTGAGTTAAGACCCAGTTTTCTTTTCAGACGTATAATATCATAGGGAGTCAATGTAATATTGATACCCCTGCAGCATTTAGTAAAACATTTTATGTCCTTATGACATTTAAAGTTAAATTTACTATCAAATCCTAATTTAGTAGGAACGATATCTCCCATTTGATCCGGAAATTCCATATTCCATTTCTCCATACTGATACTTCAATCAACACATAGACCGTCACATAATAATTCCACTCCGTTATCAGTGGGAGATATACGATTATCACTCGATTCTTGTACCAAATTTTCGAATCGGGTAATTATCTGACAATCCACAGGTATTTTTCGGTGAGGCACCACCTGAACAAAAGTGATAGCTTTTGTTCAGGCAGCATAAGGGTTTAAAAAATTATGTAACTACTCAGATTATACCTGTTGCAATACACTGAATCACTGTAGCTGAGTAGTTACAAAAATATTTTTTAAAGCCCATATCATCCGTTGTTTTTAACAAGCATTAAAAAAGGGATGGGGAATACACCAAAAGTATAAGTCCACATCCCTTACCACATACAAATTTATTTTATGGTGCCGGAGGAGAGACTCGAACTCTCATGGACGTAAAGCCCGGAGGATTTTGAGTCCTCTGCGTCTACCAGTTTCACCACTCCGGCAACCAGATGCTAAAATAAATAATTAGTATGGATTTGTCAATAAAATTCAGTAGTGTCCGGTTAGAATCTTGCGTGGGGAAATCTGTAGCAAACATCCTGTGATCATTTTGGCTAACAGCTAACTGCTAACCGCACAGGTCGAAAAGCTGTACTGTCGTTTATGTCAACAGTCTGGTGCGATAATGCATGATTCGTGTCGTCAAAAAGGTGTTGATCAGATCATACCTGTTGTGATTCTTGAATCAGTGTATCTGAATAGTTTCCAAAAAATTACTTAAAAGGTGCATCCCCGACGGAGTCATAATCGATTCAGGGTGAAATTGTATCCCTTCAGTTGGATTTTTCTTATGCCTTATTCCCATTATCTCGTTATCTTTGGTTTTAGAAGTTATTATCAAACAATCCGAAAAATTTTTAGGAGAAACAGAAAGGGAATGATAGCGCATTGCTGTAAAAGGAGAATCTATCCCTTTATACAAGCCTGACCCATCAGAATAAATCTTCGAGGTTTTCCCATGCATTATACATTTTGCAGGGACTATTTCACAACCAAAAGCGGCAGCAATGGATTGATGTCCCAGGCAAACCCCCAGAATCGGTATTTTATCCGAAAATTTTTTTATTGCATCAACAGACAGGCCAGCGGCCCCTGGTCCCCCTGGCCCTGGAGATATTACAAGACCGGCCGGATTCATGGCAACAAGCTCTTCCAGAGTACAGGCATCGTTTCTAAGCACCTTTACATCTGCACCCAACTGCTCAAGGTACTGCACGAGATTGTATGTGAATGAATCATAATTATCAATCATAACAATCATATCATATATCTCCATTCAGAGGTCGCATCCTGCATAAGCTGCAAAGTCTTTTGTATAGACATTGCCTTATTTACAGTTTCAACTCTTTCCCGTTCCGGGTCAGAATCGTAAACTATTCCTGCTCCTGCCCTGACTGTTAAACGATTATCCTCCACACATGCTGTGCGAATGGTTATAGCCATATCCATATTCCCGTTAAAAGAAATATATCCCACTGCACCCCCATAGGGTCCCCGGGGTTCTTTTTCCAGCTCAGCTATAATCTCCATGGCTCTTACCTTGGGGGCTCCTGATAATGTTCCAGCGGGAAATGTGGCTCTTATCAGATCCCAGGCATCACAATTCGGTTTCAAACGGCATGTAATATTGGAGACTATGTGCATCACATGGGAATAACGTTCGACCTTCATCAGATCGGTTACTTCCACAGAGCCTGTTTGTGCCACCCTTCCAAGATCATTGCGTCCCAGATCCACAAGCATAAGATGTTCTGCCCGTTCCTTTTCATCTCCAAGGAGTTCCTCTGCCAAATCATTATCCTCTTTTTCATCCTCCCCCCTGGGTCTGGTTCCTGCTATGGGGCGAAGATTTGCAGTTCCATTTTCGAGCCTGACCATTGTCTCGGGAGATGAACCCACCAGGACAATATCGTCAATGTGCATAAAAAAAAGATATGGAGAAGGATTAACATATCTTTGCACCCTGTAAAGTGACAAGAGATCCCTGGGACAATCGCAGGTAAAAGGTTGCGATATCACTGCCTGGATCACATCCCCGGCCAGTATATATTTTTTAATCTTTTTTACAAATGACCGGTATGCTTCCTCTTCAAATACAGGCTTTAAATTGTAATCTCCCTTTTCCACAGCCTTTTCTTCCTCTGGCAAAGGCTGACGCAGCATGTCAAAAGTGGAATCAATGCGTGCCATGGCAGATTCAAATTCACTATCAAGGTTATTTTTATCGTCCAGAAAAGTAATTACAACACCCATAAGGGTATTTCGAATATTATCGAAAATAAGAATTTCATCAGGTATTATAAACTGGGCTACCGGTTTATGCTCCGGCAAAAGATTTGGTATTTTCTCAAAAAAAGATACTGTTTCATAATTCATGTAACCCACCAGCCCCCCCCAGAATCTGGGAAGCTCCGGCATATCGGCAGGATTAAAATGCCCCATAAAATCTTTTAAAATCTTGAAAGGATCGCCCAAATGAGGTATTTTTTTTATTGAGCCTTTTTCTTCTATTAATACAAAGTGCGAATAAACAGAAATAAAACACCTTGCAGAAGCCCCTGTAAAACTATACCTTCCCCATCGTTCCCCCCCTTCAACACTTTCAAAAAGAAAGAGAGGACTTTTATGTTTATATATTTTTTTTAATAAAGA
>DAOWMW010000276.1 GCA_030642865.1 Desulfobacteraceae bacterium | reverse complement strand
TTCAAAACCGGCTTTTTGCAAAATACTCTCCAAGATAAATGCGGTGGTTGTTTTCCCGTTTGTTCCTGTTATACCAATAACAACAAGGCCCATTGAAGGGTCATGAAAAAATCTGGCAGATATCATGGAAAGAGCCCTTCTAGTATTTTTGACCTGAACAAATATTCCTTCTTTTTTTACAGGTTTTTCCGTAACAACCGCCACTGCCCCTTTTGCCAGAGCCAAATCAATAAAATCATGTCCATCTGATGCAAGCCCTTTTATGGCTACAAAAATACCCCCCTTTATGACATCCTGGGCTCTATAATGAACAGAGCCGATTTCAGGATCAGAAAAAAATAACCCCGGGCCATTATAACTTATTTCAATCTCACCTAAACAAAATCCTTTTAATAAGTCGGACAGTCTCATTGATTCCCATTAATCCTGTGTACTATGTCTGGCCTGAAACTATTTTTTGTCGGAACATTCAGGTAGTAAAGAGTATTACGCATAATATCCTTAAATACGGGTGCAGCCACTATCCCGCCGTAATATTTTTTTTTCGGTTCATCAACAATAACAAGAACAGCAACTTCCGGTCTGCCTGCCGGGGCAAAGCCTGCAAATGAGGCAACATATTCTTCCTCTGAATATGTCCCACCTTTACCAATTTTCTGGGCAGTCCCTGTTTTTCCACATACTGAATGCCCATAAAGCGCAGCATTTATTCCTGTCCCTTTTTCGCTGACCACCGATTTCATCATTTTTATGATTATTCCTGCATTTTTTTCAGAAATAACCCTTCTGACTATTTTAGGAGCAAATGCTTCTGTTAACCCGCCATTATGATCAGTTATTGCCTGAACCATGTAAGGCTTCATTAACACTCCGCCATTGGCAACCGCACAAACAGCGGATATTAACTGCAGTGCTGTAATTGATACCCCCTGACCAAAGGCAACGTTTCCCGCATCTATTTTTTTCCACCGCCTGAAATGGGGAATATAACCAGACATTTCCCCTGGATAGTCTATCCCTGTTTTTTCCCCGAATCCAAAAGCGTACAAACTATTGTACAGGCTCTTTTTTCCTATAAATTCAACCGCTTTAACCGCACCTATGTTGCTTGAATATTTAATAACCTGTAAAAGCGAGAGATACCCGTATTCATGGGTGTCATGTATTATTTGTCCCCCGACCCTGTATTCTCCTTCTTCGCAATAAAAAAGAGTATCTGGAGTATATTTCTCCGATTCCAGAACAGCAGCCGCTGTGAAAATTTTCATTGTGGAGCCAGGCTCAAAGCAATCTGTCACAGCCCGATTTCTCCACAACTTCCTCTTAAACTCTTCATAATTGTTTGGATTAAAAAATGGATAATTGGCCATTGCCAGTATTGCGCCTGTTTTCGGCACCATGACAATGGCTATTCCTGATTTTGCGGAAAATTTTTCAACAGCCTCCGCCAGAGCAGATTCGGTAATATGTTGAATCCTGCTGTCAATGGTGAGAATAATATTTTTTCCATCATTATAGCCGGTATTGGTTTCATGCCTGTTTTCATTGGTAATTCTGCTACCAAAAGCATCCCTTATAAATGCTGATTCGTCTTTACCCGCTTTTAAATATTCATCATAATGGAGTTCGAGACCTTCCAGCCCTTTATCAAAACCTGCAAACCCGATTACCTGTGCGGCCATGGTGCCACCTGGATAAGTACGGCTCTTAATCGGGGTGGGGGTGAAGTTGATACCAGGAAACCCGCGGTCCCGTATTTTTTTTGCCACTGGGGAGGTAACATTAATTTTCACCCATACAAACTTTTCATGGGAAGTAAATTTTTTATATAATTTTTTTTCATCGATCTTCAGTATACAGGCAAGTTCAGACGCAGTCTTCTCTTTTTCCCTGACCTTTTCAGGAGATGCTCCTATGGAGCATGCATCTCGAACCTGGGCCATTGCCATCTCCTGATAATTTGCATCAAAGATGGTGCCCCGCTTTTCATAAATAGTTAAACGCCCTTTCCCATGTCCCTTCCCTTTAATACGTTCAAGCCCAATCACCTGAATATATACAGCCCTTGAGGCAATTAGCAGAAATAAAGCGGCAAGAATAAAACCGATTATATTATTTCTCTGTTTTTGTTTATTAGAGTTTGTCATGGAAGAAGGATTATCTGCCTTGCTGTTGGGCTTTTCAACTTTAAATGTTTTTCCGCAAATTTGGACAAACGGTTAAGAGACATCAGTGTTGCCCGTTCGATCTTTAAATCATTTTGTGTGTTCATCAGTTTCTTATACCTTGCGTTCTCCTCTGATATTTTAGACTCTCTGCCATCACACTGAACACGGCACCAGGCAAGACAAAAAAATTCCGCCAAAAAGACTAACATTATAACAATAGAAAATAGTATATATTTGTTTTTTTTCATATTTTTTAATCACCGGGCTGGATCACACAGGCTTTAATATAATACTAAGTGCTTGTAAAAAAATTACATGGCTATTTTTTTATTCGTGTTAGTATGATGAGATGGAAACTGAAAAGGAAATTCGAGCACGTTATAATAATCTTGAATGGCCATGTTATTATTTTACAAACCCTAAGGGTTCGCTCGAAAATAAATTGGCAATTTTAAGTGTTG
>DAOWMW010000256.1 GCA_030642865.1 Desulfobacteraceae bacterium | reverse complement strand
AATTAACCGTGGGAGTTATTGCTGTTGATGCATCAAGCCCTTTTACAGGAGGTGCTGTTCTTGGTGATCGTATCAGGATGCAAAAAAACGAAGGAGATGGTGTTTTTGTCCGGAGCATGGCCACCAGGGGAAATCTTGGGGGTTTATCAAAGGCAACCAGAGATGCGGTTTATGTTATGGATGCCATGGGCTTAAATGTAATAATTATTGAAACAGTCGGGGTGGGACAGGTTGAGCTGGAAATTGCCCAAATGGCTTATACCACCATAGTTGTTATGGCCCCTGGAATGGGAGACAGTATCCAGGCCATGAAGGCCGGAATCATGGAGATAGGAGATATTTTTGTAGTAAATAAGGCAGACCGTGATGGGGTTGATGAAACCACAAAAGATATTAATGGGATGCTTCGATTCGCCTCAGGCAAAAATTACTGGCGGCCTGAAATTTTTAAAACAATAGCAACAAAAAGTGAAGGAATTTCAGAACTGGTTGATGGAATAAAAAGACATAAAAAACATCTTGAAACAAGAGATTTATTAAAAAAAAAGGCATATGGCAAGGAACAGCTTCTTGGTCTTGTTAAGGGAATAGTGGAAGATCGTATATTTAATAATAAAAACGGAGAAAAATATTTTGCTGAATATGTTGATAAGATTATTAACAGGGAAATCGATCCGTATACAGCTTCAGAAATTATTTTTAAAAAAATAGATTTGTAGTATTGCACAATTTTTCAAGCTGTGCAGTTAGCCAAAATGATCAATGTTTTCATGCAAAAGCTAACACCTGATAGCTAACAGCTAACCGCACAGGTCACAATTTTTATGAATGTTTTTTTGGATATAAACCGCTTGTTATCTGTTATCAAAGGAGAACTGAAATATGTCGATTTTTAAAGAAGAAGAACTGAAAAAAATACAAGAAGCTAAAGAAAAATGGGAAGCCGGACCTGTAAACAAGGCTTTGGGAAAGTTGAAATTAACGGAAAATCCAACTAAATTCTACACTCCTCTTGATATAAAAAATTTTGATTTTCTTCAAGATGTAGGTTTCCCTGGTACTCCCCCATATGTTCCCGGCAAATTCCCTGTGAATTCTATTCAGCTTGCATGGGGGAAGGGAAGTTCAACAGGTGCCAAGACCAAAGCCAAGCGTGCTGGCCGTTATTCAGGATTTGGGACACCCGAGGATACCAGGGATTATTATATCGACGTGCGGGAAAAGGGTTTTCGGGTTGGCGGGCCCAATCTTGCCTGCGATCTTCCCACACAAACCGGGCGTGATTCTGACGATGAATTTGCAGAAGGTGAAGTTGGCAAGGTGGGGGTTGCAATCGACTCTTTGCGTGATTTCGAAATAATATATGAAGCTTTTACAGGGGATATGGATCTTGACAAGATTGCTTCTAACTGGACAGTAAACGGCAGTTCCAATTTTTTTATTGCAATGTATGCAGTACTTGCTGAAAAACGGGGAATTCCCCTGTCTAAATTGCAGGGTACACCGCAAAATGATATTTTAAAAGAATATGTTGCCAGGGGAACTCAAATATTTCCGGTGAAAGAATCCATGCGTATGCAAAGAGATACAATGACTTTTTGCACTGAGCATATGCCCAATTTTAATATCATGAGCATCAGCGGTTTCCACATGAGGGAGTTTGGAGCGACCCCGGCACAAACAATAGCCTTTACAATAGCCAATGCCATAGCATATTATAAATTAGGGATTGATGCCGGACTCGATGTTGATAAATTCGCAAGGCGTATGACCTGGTTAGGCTTTGGCGGTGGCATGGAAGTATTAAAAGAACTCTCCGCCCGGCGTGCTGGCAGGCGTGTATGGGCCAAAACCATGCGTGACGTAATAGGATCAAAAAATCCGCAGAACTGGATCATACGGGATCTGGGGGGTGTTTTGTGCGGGTTCTGGACTGCCACCAAACAGCGTCCCATAAATAATGTCATGCGCTCCACCATAAGTGCTGTATTCAGCGCAATGATAGGAGAACCTCCTGTTTGTTCCCCTGCTTATGATGAGCCCCTTGGTCTGGGACACAGCATGGAAGCACAACAGATAGAAGAAGATGGCGCAAGAATTATCATGGAAGAAGCGCGTCTTTGTGATGTATACGATCCTTTTGCCGGTTCCTACTATATAGAATCACTCACAAATCAATATGAAGAAGAGATTATGGAGATTCTGGACAAAATCGATAAAATGGGAGGGGCTGTAGAGGCCGTAGACAGCGGCTGGATGAAGACTGAGATCATGCGTGCTTCGGACGAATGGAGAAAAAAAATGGATGATGGGTCCGCAGTTCAGGTTGGTGTGAATAAATATACCGATGAAGATGAAATAGAAGTTACTACTCCAAGAACAGTACAGTATGACCCTGAAGTACGTGAAACAGTTGAAGCCAGAAAAATAGAGAGCCTTGCCGAGTTAAAGAAAAATCGTGATAATGAGAAAGTTAACGCTTGCGTACGCAGAATAAGAGATGCCGCTGGTGATGAAAGTGTGAACCTGCTCCCTCTGTTCATTGAAGCTGTTAGAGAATATACAACAATGGGCGAAGTTTATGACGAGCTTCGGGATATTTTTGGTGAAGCATTGTAAGGGGTTTATATGGACTTCAAAATAAAGATTTTGGAGGCGTTGCAGGTCGTCGGAGTATTACAATACGCCTTTCTCCCTCTGGGCTGCTCAAAATTATTATCTTAAAGTCTATACCATAAAAAGGTTGTGATCGATTATTTACTGTTAATTAAGGGCTCGCGCAAAAAGAACTTAACATTTTAAGCGCCGATGCATCCCGCCTGACTGTGTTACAAAAGTGCAGGAATATCCTGATATTACTGCACTTTT
>DAOWMW010000175.1 GCA_030642865.1 Desulfobacteraceae bacterium | reverse complement strand
TAAGAAAGGAGATTTTATAATGAAACACTTTACGCTATTAGCATGTTTGCTGGTTTTGTCCATGATAGTTGCTGTCTCTGCCGCCTTTGCAGAAAAGCCGGACAGGGCAATCTGGTGGGAACTTGAATCTGTTCGCACGGATTTTGGCTCTGATTTTAGCCTGGCCGACATGGTGTCCTCAATGGAAAAAGCAAAAACCTTGACACTTCGGCAGGGAAAATTTCCACTTTCACTAAACGATAAAGGCGATCTGTTTCCGGTTGATAATGCCAGGGTATGGATCAAAAATCCTGATGGCGTGGTGTCTGAGGTTAATACATTCAGCAAGAATGGGCCTATCGTTTTGAAGCTTCCCAGTGATCTCGCCCCGGGCAATTTAACCGGCTGCTACCTCGTAGGCATCCATCTGGACGCCGGTGTTATGGATTTTGATTCGGACGGCACGGATGAGAGGGTGCATCTATATTCGAACTATTTCGTAAGATATCACAAAGATGGTGGTACTAAAAGTGAAAAGCTGAATACATTTTTTAATGAACCGAACAAAATAGCCCTTGAAATAGCGCCACTGGTAGTGAAAGGTATACTAAAAAATGCAGGGTACCCGGGCTCCGGCGCTATGAAAAAAGGTAAAAAGGGTGCAGGTTATGTAATGCCCGATGAATTTCAAATGCCGCTCAAAGAGTGCAAAATGAAAGTTAATTACAGGGGCAGGCCCCTTGCAGATGCTGAAGTAATTATCCTGAGTAAAAGTGGATGGCAAAAAACCGTTATGACTAATTCCGAAGGCATACTCACGATTACTCTCCCTAAAACCAAAATGTCTCCTTTAGTCTCTGATTTGATTGCAATGACGCTCTCTAATGGTAAAAAGCAGGAAGACTTTTCCGCGTTGGTAAAGATGATGGAGAGGGGAGACTTTTCTGCAATGGGAAACATGATGGGGAAGGGATGCCCTTCTGGGATGGGAGGGATGATGGGGAAGGGAGGCTCTTCCGGGATGGGAGGGATGATGGGGAGGGGAGGCTCTTCTGGGATGGGAGGCATGAAGGGGAAGGGTATGAATAAATTTCGTCATAAGGCCGAAGATAAGGCTGGACATGTCGGGCAAGGCATGTCTGAAAATGTTAAACAGATGATGGCTAAAAAATTTGATGGAGCATCCTTTGAAGATATATTTGGAATGGAAGACAAATTGCTTTATATGGTTGCTCATAAAGATGCGTCAACAGGGGAATACCATTGCGCCACGTTGCCGAGGTCTTTACTAACCATGGATCTGGGAGGAACTTCCCAGAACAAATAACGGAGCAAAGCAAAGGGATTCGGTTTTTTTGGGCATTACGGGTGTTTTGTCAGGTGCCATCGGTGTCATAATGTCGCCTAACGTTCCCAGTATAAGAGAAGCTTTTGCTAAGCAAATTTTTGGGTTAGCCCTGCCTGGTACCCATATCTGCAAGTTTATAAAAAGTTTGACATACTATATGTTAGATGGTATGCAGAATATAATTTATATCTCCTAAGATAGATAGAGAATCCAAAGTTTTAGGCTATAGCACTCGTACCAGAACTAAAACTTAGGGGCTGGAAATAAATAGAGATTGGGGATGAAATAAATTACCCATAATTGCGCCGGGCCTGTGTTCGTTTTCAAGGCGTATCAATGGTTGCATGCTCGGAGTCTGTGACCATTGATGCAACACGGAAGACGGGCACAAGAACAAGTAATTTTGGGTAATTAATAAAATTCACGATCCTTAAGTATAACCTCTGGGCTGTCATGGGGCAATCCGAAAATTAGTGAGGTCTGTAATTATATCCCCATGGAGAATGTATGATTGACGTAATTGTTGCAAAAGCTGATTATAAGTATGAAATATTAAGGCCCATTGTTTTTCATATGATTGAATCTTTAGGGCACGACCTCATAAGGAAGGATACCAGAGTTTTAATAAAGCCTAATCTTTTAATGGGGGCCAGCTGTGAAAAAGCAATTACAACCCATCCTGATCTCGTGAGGGCTGTGGCTGAATATGCTGCAGGCAAAGGCGGGCTTGTGCAAATATCAGACAGCCCTCCCATGGGGTCCTTTGAAAAAATAATAGTAACAGGGGGGTATGACAAAGCTCTTCATGATATTGACTGCCGGATTAAAGAGCTTGATGTATCAAAGAAAGTATACATTGGCAAGCCCTTTGGAAAGATAGATATTGCCCTGGATGCAATGGAAGCGGATGTGGTGATAAATCTTCCCAAACTTAAAACCCATGCCCAAATGCTTCTTACCCTGGGGGTGAAAAATCTGTTCGGATCTATTGTGGGCTACAAAAAACCGGAATGGCATTTTAGAACCGGTGTAAACAGGGAGATGTTTGCCAGGCTTTTAGTGCAGATCTGTAATGCTGTTAACCCCTCCATCACAATCCTGGACGGCATTTTAGCCATGGAAGGGGAGGGGCCGGGGAAAAAAGGTAAACCAAGAGAGTTGGGGATTCTGGCAGCAAGCCGCAGTCCTGTTGCCGTTGATATTGCAGTATGCAGTATGCTGGGAATTGCGTCTGATAGTCTTCCAACCAATAAGGCTGCAAAAGAACTTGGGTTTGATCAGGATATAAATATTAAGGGTGATTTTGATATTGTAAACGATTTTAAACTTCCTCAAATGGGGAGCCTTACTTTCGGTTCAAAGTATCTCCACGGGATAACTCGCAGATATTTAACCCAAAGACCTGTCCCTGATAAACGTATTTGTAAATTGTGCGGAAAGTGTTCGGAAATTTGTCCCCCTAAAGTGATTCAGATAAGTAAAGAAAAAATCTCCATTGATTATGACAGCTGCATAAGATGCTATTGCTGTATAGAAATTTGCCCCCATGGAGCTATCTCTGCAAAGGAGACTGTGGCGGGGAGATTTTTAAGGAAAATATTAATGGTATTTTAAAATTGTTTTATACGATCCATGGGTGTATAAATGTGGAGTGAAATATTTGTTTTTAGCAAAGAATATTTTTTTAATTTTATTCTGCAGCTCTTGATGGCTGCCATATTCGGTGCCGTAATAGGTTATGAGCGAGAAAAGCATGGGCAGGGAGCGGGGTTTAGAACTAACATAATTATATGTATAAGCGCCTGCCTTATGATGCAGCTTTCTATGCATATGGAGGTGCTTTACCGTACTTTAAATCAGGGCTCAGTGGTCAGGATCGATCCTGGGCGGATAGCTTCCTATGCAATTTCGAGTATGGGTTTTTTGGGTGCAGGGGCTATTATCAAAGGGGAGGGGAATATAAAAGGTTTGACAACTGCAGCCAGCATGTGGCTCGTCACCGGTCTTGGATTATCCATAGGCGCTGGCTTGTACATCCCCGCAACAATAGCTGTTTTAATCGCCATGGTGGCCTTATATTTTTTAAGGGGGTTTAAGACAAAATTTTTAAAAGAATTTAGTTCACATATTAGATTGAAAGTAAATTCTAATTTTTGTAATTTTAGTGATATAGAAAATGTTTTGGATGAATACGGAAAAATTTCCATCGAGTTTATAACTTTTCACAGGGATATTGTTAATCAAACTGCAACATACGATCTTAGAATAATTTCCCAGGGGCATGATGACTGGAGAAGAGCTGCAAAGGACTTGAGGCTGCTTAAAGGTGTCCATGAAATTTTTTGGACATATGGGGCCGCGATGGATTAAAATGGCCGAAATTAAAACCAGCCCCATGAAAAAGATTCTGCTTTTCAAAAATTTATGAATATTTGCCTGTAAAAATTTTATATTCAGATTGGTTCTTTGATGGTCGCAAGATATCTTGACACTCCCTTCCAGGTTTGTCATATATTTAAGTCCCTGTTCCTTAACTTTTGAAAAAATTCAATAGTGTCTCCCTGGAAACTTCAGGAAACAATTAAACTTCCCTTAGGATTGTGGATGAAATAAAAATTCACGATCCTAACTATCCTTTTGCCAGGTGTCAGGAGTAATAATGGAAAAAAAAGGGATGTCACGAGATGCGATGTTCTGGTTTTTTTTAGCTGTTTTTTTTCTCTCTATTTATCTTATGGGAATG
>DAOWMW010000130.1 GCA_030642865.1 Desulfobacteraceae bacterium | reverse complement strand
TATTTTGTCTATTTTGTTTCTTGCAATTTCCTAACCGGACACCACAGAAGGATGCCAAAAAAAAGAGGATTTTTTCATATGGAAATTAAGCAATTTCGTTATTCAACAGACAATTTTGCCTATCTTGTATATCAAAATAAAAGTACTCTTATAATCGATGGAGGGGCTGTTGATTCCATTCTTTCATTTGTTAACCAAAATGATCTGGTTATCGAATTTATCACAAATACCCACACCCATCCGGATCATACCCTGGGTAATACTTCTTTATTAAAGAGTTCAAAAGGAGTCTTTATTGATATGGATGAGCTTTACAAGACTGAATTCATCCAGATTGCTGATGGAAAACTTCATGTTTTGCATACTCCGGGACATACAAAAGATTCTTTTTGTTTTTATGGGGGAAATTTTCTTGCGTCAGGAGATACTCTTTTCAATGGTAAGGCAGGGAGATGCTTTTCAGGTGATTTCAGGGGGTTTTTAAAATCTATAAAAACCCTGATGGAGCTCCCCGTGACCACAAATATTTATGCGGGTCATGATTATGTTGAAGAATATATGGGAGTTGCAAAACAGCTAATGCCGGACAATGGGGAGATTGACAAGTTTTTAAAAAAGTATAATCCGAATCATGTATACTCAACTTTGGCTGACGAGATGAAGATTAATCCCTGTTTAAAATTTAATGATAATAAAATGATATCGGTTTTAAAAGAGCTGAATCTTCCGGTTAAAACAGAGTATGACAGGTGGAAATCGATAATGTCAGTTGTGTGAAAAATTCAGGTTTTTATCTATGCTCTCTGTGGTTATGCACAAGATTCCAGTTTTTTCCTCGTTCCCAGGCAGACCCGGGAACGAGGGGAAAAACAGTTACAAATATGAGCTAAATTTCAGGCGGGGACATTGTTTGTGGAGTTGCCTGTTTTGCCTGATCCAAAACCGACATTGCGGTTGCAACAATGGAAGAAACATCCCCCATATTTGCAGGGATTATCATGGTGTTATTTTCCTTTGCCAGTTTCCCAAATTCTGATATATATTTTTCAGCCACCCTTAAATTTGCTGCGGTTATGCCGCCATTCAAGCTCAGGGATTCGGCAATCTTTTTCAGGCCGTCGGCTGTTGCCTGGGCAATTAATTCAATCTCTTTTGCCTGACCTTCTGCTTCATTGATGCGCTTTTGTTTTTCGCCTTCTGATATTTCGATTGCCTCTTTTTTCAGACCTTCCGCCCTGTTTATTCTGGACTGCCGGTCACCTTCAGATGTGGCAATGGCAGCACGTTTTTCACGCTCTGCTTTCATCTGTTTTTCCATTGCATCCATCACGCTTTGGGGGGGAGTTATATCTTTTATTTCGTAACGAAGTACCTTTACCCCCCAGTTTTGGGCAGCTTCATCAATTGCTGAGACAACTTGCTGATTTAAGCTGTCACGTTCTTCAAAGGTTCTGTCCAGCTCTATTTTTCCAATAACAGATCTAAGAGAAGTCTGGGCAAGCTGACTTGCAGCAAACCTGTAGTCATCAATGCCGTAGGCAGAAAGTTTGCTGTCTAATACCTGCAGGTACAAAATGCCGTCGATTGCAACAGATACATTATCGGTTGTAATGCAATCCTGTGATGGAATATCCATGACCTCTTCTTTAAGGGAACGTTTATAGGCAATCTTTTCAAGAAAAGGGATGAGAATATGGAATCCTGCGGCAAGGGATTTCCTGTATTTGCCGAGCCGTTCTACAACATATTCTGATCTTTGAGGTACAATAACTGCTGTTTTAATCAACAAAACAATAGCAATTACCGCTAAAATTCCTACAACAACCAATGATTCGTTCATCTTATTCTCCTTGAAGTTATATTACTCTAAAAGTTAGTCCATCTTCTGATTCCCGACTTTTTATTACAACATTTGTTCCCTTTTTAATTTCCGTATCAGCAACTGCCATCCAGAAGCTGCCCATGGCCTTTATTTCACCAGGTTTATCAGGGTGGATCGTTTTTGTGACAATTGCTCTTTTACCAATTTTTAAATCAGTGTATATTTGATCAATTTCGCCATCTATTGAACCTTTGAATATTTTCAAACTGTATTTTCGTAAAGTAAAAAGGAGAATTAATGACGAAATCAAGAAAATAAACACCTGCCCTGTTTTTTCAATATTAATTAACCAGGCAGCCAGGGCGGCAAAGAAACTTCCTGCTGCAAAAAAAATTAAAATAAATCCAGGAGTCAGCATTTCTGCAATTAAAAAGGCAACTCCAATTATAAACCATGCAAGTTCTGGAGAAAAATTCAAGAAGACTCCTTTGCTGCTTTTTACAGCTTTACCACGTTATAATTTTATAAAATTTATTTTAATACCGTTTCCGTTTATGTAGAGAAGAGCAACCGAGGCATTGGTCTTGGCACGGGGATAAGATGCACTGCCGGGATTTAAAAATAAAACATTGTTTTTTTTTTCAGCCATTGGGCTGTGTGTGTGCCCGAAAATGACGGCATCAAAAATACCTTCCGGTGCCAGATCGAGATCTTCAATATTATGCAGCATATATATTGAAACCCCGCCAATTTCCAGAGTTTCTGTTTCATTGAGATTGTTTGTCCATTTCCCGGAATCCATATTCCCTTTAACCGGGAGAACAGGTGATATTTCACGCAATTTAATTAAAACGTTTTCATCGTCAATATCTCCGGCATGGAGAATAAGATCGGTTTTTTTAAAAATCTCCGGAATTGAATCAGGGAGGCTCCCGTGGGTGTCTGAAATAACTCCTATTTCAAGAATATTTTTATGCATCATATGTTTCCGATTTTTCTTGTTTAAAATAAAATTATTAATTACTGATTAAAATTGGTATCATTCGATAATAAAAAAAGCAAGGGTGTTGTTGATTGCTGAAGCTATTGTGAATTTAAAAAAAATTGAGTATCATTTTACCCTTATTCCCTTTTTTAATAAAAAAACTTGATTTTTTTTTCAAAAAAGGAAATAAGAAGCAACATTAAATCTTTTTTTACCATTTTTTACGGAGAGATGTCCGAGCTGGCTGAAGGAGCACGACTGGAAATCGTGTGTACTGTTTATAGCAGTACCGAGGGTTCGAATCCCTCTCTCTCCGCCAATACAGGCTTAATATGTATGTCCTATCTCGTTCTTGCGCGTAAGTACCGTCCCCAAATATTTGAGCAGGTTGTAAAGCAGGATCATATTACCCGTACTTTGGCAAATGCTATTTTGTCGAATCGTATGCATCACGCTGTGCTGTTTTCAGGGCCCAGGGGAACTGGTAAAACAACTGTGGCGCGTATTCTGGCAAAGGCCATGAACTGCGAGAACGGTCCCACCCCTGCTCCATGCAATCAGTGCAAAATTTGCAGGGAGATTACCGCAGGGAGTGGAATAGATTTTTTTGAAATAGACGGCGCATCGAATAATAGTGTTGACCAGGTAAGGGAG
This sequence comes from Desulfobacteraceae bacterium, assembly GCA_030642865.1. Taxonomy (GTDB): domain Bacteria; phylum Desulfobacterota; class Desulfobacteria; order Desulfobacterales; family BuS5; genus DAOWMW01. The sequence continues at coordinate 1,474 of DAOWMW010000130.1, read as the reverse complement.
CTGTGTGAAAATGTAAAATATCTTCCTGCCCACAGCCGTTTTAAAATCTATATCATTGATGAAGTTCATATGCTTTCCACAGCGGCTTTTAATGCTCTTTTAAAAACCCTGGAAGAGCCGCCTTCCCATGTTCTCTTCATTCTTGCCACCACTGAGCCCCATAAAATTCCTGCAACCGTTCTTTCACGATGTCAGCGCCATGATTTTAGGCGCATAGGTATTAAGCCAATTGTTGAACATATGCTCAACCTCTGTGCCAGGGAGGGATTTAATATTTCCCCTGACAGCCTGGATATTATAGCCCGGGAAGCAGGGGGCTGCATGAGGGATGCTTTAAGCCTTCTGGATCAGGTTATGGTCTGTTCCCTTAAGGGGGCTGAGCAAAAAGATGTTGCTGATATTTTAGGTATTGTCGACCGAAAAATTATTTTTAATACTTCATCGGCTCTTTTTGCTGGTAATATTTCTGCTCTGCTTGAGATTTTGGACGGAATATATTATACAGGGTATGATATCAGAAAGTTTTACAAGGATTTAACCGTCCATTTCAGGAATATTCTTGTTGTCAAGATTGCAAAGCAGACCGGGGGACTGGTTGATCTGCCGGATCATGAGATTGATTCAATCAAGGCTCAGGTCAAAGATGTATCATCAGTTTTGATAAATCAGATTTTTGATATACTTTTCAGGGAAGCTTCTCTGGTAAAGTTTTCGGATGATCCCAAATTAGCCATTGAAATGATTTTTGTCAGGCTGCTGAGTATGAAACCGGTTCTCCCCATTGATCTGTTTATAAAAAAACTTGATCAGTTAAAAAATCAGATTGATTATGAATCTGAAGAAAAAGGCTATATATTGACCCAAAAAGGGAATAATAAAAAAAAAAGTTCCCCTCCTTTGATTGATAAAAAAGAAAAACAGGATTTCAGACAAAACCATAATGGAGCAGTGTTGCCTGATGATGATTTGCAGCAGCCACGGAAAATAAATGAAGCCTGTGATGGTGATTTGCAAAAATATGGTAAAACAGTTTTAACCACTGGTGAGGATTCCTCTTCCGCGTGGAAAAAAGTCTGTAATATTATTTCAAAAAAGCATCCGTTTCTTAAGGAGATTCTGAAAAACTCGAGTATAAAAAAACTCACAGATAATGCTGCTGAAATCGAAGTCTCCGGCACTAAACATCAGTTAGGAAGAATTATCCGTGGAAAGAATATTGCCATAATTCAAAAAACATGGGAGAACCTTTTTAATAAAAAAATTGATATTGTAATAAACAAAAAAGAGATTGCAGAGGAACCAAAAAATTTAAAAGCAGATCAGGATAATCTTTTAAAACAGGAAGCCCTGAAAAATCCTTTGGTCTTAGCCGCCATGGAAATTTTTAATGGGAGTGTTGTGGACGTAAAACTTATAAATGTATAGACCTTAAGATAAAGGTTTTGGGTGCGTTATCGGTCGTCGGAGTATTATA
>DAOWMW010000155.1 GCA_030642865.1 Desulfobacteraceae bacterium | reverse complement strand
CCGGATATGATATTTTTCTCGCCTCTCTTAATGTGGCAATATGATCAACGTTTACGGCCAAACCAGCCATAAAAAAACCCCCTTATTTAATACTGCCCTAAAGAATCTGTATTAAAATCAATTTCATTTAGGATCGTGAATTTATTTCATCCCCAATCCTTAGCATAACAAGAATGTTTTCACTTTTTTTCTCCATGATTAAAGCTTCTTCAGATTCCCCGTGATCATAGCCAAAAAGGTGGAGAATCCCGTGAACAAGAAGTTGATAAAATCTTTCTTTTGTAGTAATCTCAGCCAGTTCAGCTTCTTTTTTTGCAGTGTCAATCGATATTACCACATCACCAAGAAGGTTAGAATTAATTGTTGAGAAATCCCCCTCCTGCATGGGAAATGCTATTACATTGGTGGGGCCATCCCTGTTAAGATATTTTTTATTTAACTTTGCAATTTCTAAATCGCCAACAATTGAGATGGAAAGTTCTCCATCAGGAGATTCCAAGACGTTTAAGACTTCCTGGGCTTTTTTTCTTATTACCTTCAGATTCTCCGGATGTCGATTTAGACTGCTTGTTATCAATACTCCCACTTGTATGCTTCCCTCCGTTCGCAGGCTGTTTTTCAGGATAATCTATCCGGTGATGGTGGATCCCGATCAATATCTGATTGAAACTTTTTGCTATATTATGAAGATCTTTTAATGTCAACTCACATTCATCAAGCTGCCCGTCTGAAAACACATTGTTGATGGCATTTTGCACAAGCCCCTGAATCCTTGAAGGTGTTGGATTATTCAATGTTTTTGATGATGCTTCAACAATATCGGCAAGCATTATCAAGCCTGCCAGCTTGGTTTGCGGCTTTGGTCCTGGATATCTGAAATTATCTATTTTAACAGCACCTTCCCCTTTAAGTTTTTTAGCCTTTTCATAAAAATAGCTTATGAGACTGGTCCCATGGTGCTGTTTAATTACATCTATTATTTCCTGACCCAGCTTATTTTTCCTTGCTATCTCGGCTCCATCTTTTACGTGGGATATAAGTATAAGGCTGGACATGGATGGGGCAAGCTTATCATGTTTATTTTTACCATCGGACTGATTTTCTATAAAGTAGTGAGACTTATTTATTTTACCAATATCATGATAATATCCGCATACTTTTGCGAGTAGAGGATTTGCACCTATCTCAAAAGCAGCGGCTTCCGCCATGGAACCTACAACCATGCAATGATGATATGTCCCGGGTGATTCCATCATAAGCTTTTTTAAAATAGGCTGCTCAAGATTTGCAAGCTCAAGTAATTTAATGTCAGTGGTATAATCAAAGATTGTTTCAAGAAGCGGCAAAATGCCTGATGTAATTATCCCCGCCATAATTCCACCTGAAAAAGCAAAAACCCAATCCCACAATAAATTAAAATTGTAGCTGCGTGCAAGATAAATATTTAATAATGTCACAATCAGAACATTTAAAATACCGAGTTTTACACCAGCCTTGACCAACACATTTCGTTTTCTGGTTTTTTGCGTCCAGTATGCTCCCATTGTGCTGCTGATCCAAAAAAATATAAATATATCAAATCTGTTATTTAACATAATTGTAACAGAGACAGATATGACCAAAGCAAAGGCAATGGCAATATTAATATTAAGAAACATACAGATGAGCATTGACCCTGCGGCAATGGGGATTCCATAAAGAATGGAGGAAGGGGGTAAAAAAATCATAAAATCATGACTAAAAGATTTCGAAATATAGGATGAGGCTGCTGACATAATCATAAATAATACAAGTATGAAGCCTATAAAAAGCAGGTTTTTGCTACTATAAAGCAGGGTGCTGGCATGGCGGATTATTATAATAAGATATAAAATTATCAGAATGGAGGCAATTATCATGGCCGCCCCTATGCTGTTTAAAATAAGTTTTTCCTGGGTGGCCCCATCCGCTTCCATGGCTTGTAGCTTTTGCAAATGGGCAGATGTAACCCTTTCTCCTTCCCGCATTAACATTTCTCCTGCCTTTATCTTATATAAAACAGGTTTAACATTATCTGTGGCTATTTTTTTTAGTCTTAATGTCTCCGACTCATTTAAAGCTATATTCGGTTTTATAAGCGCCTGACAAAAATCTACTATAAGATTTAACAAAATGTAGTTTGTCTTTATCAAAATTGGCTGCCCCACAATTCTGACCATGGTTTTTGCCTGGGAAAGACCATAATATTTTTTAAGTGCTGTAGCAGGTTTTTCTATGTAGTTACCTGTATCCCTTCGAATTATTATTTCTCCGGCGTCCTCTAAAAAAGATTCTTTATTCTCAACAACACCGTTATCAAGTATTGCAAAAAGAATCAGGGTGATAATATCAGGAATTTCACTGGAAAATTTTTCCCTTATAAGAATATTATAAGCATCCATACTCACCGGAATTCCAATTTTCTTTTCAAATTTTTTTTTAATAGCCTCAATCTGTTCCCGGGTAAATTTTTTCTCTTTGACCTGGTGAGTCATGGATGAATCATTTTTTTCAGAATCACCATGGAAAACAAAGAAAGCCCTTGATTCATCAAAGGCCTGGGTTATACGCCTAACCAGCTTTGTTGTAAAGGTAATATCAAAGTCATAGACTGTGAGCACTTTTTCTTCAGCTTTTTTTTTATTTGCCCTGGTCGCTTCCTGATCTTCAATGAAAAAATTTTTAGAAGCCTTAACATCTCTTTTTACCACATCCCCTGGTTTATAAATATCTTTTGTTGCAATAAAACCAGGATAAAAAAGAAACGTAAATATTACGGTGATACATCCTAAAACATACCATTTAACTGAATCTTCAGAGACAAAACCAGAAAATATTTTCTTTAGTACTTCCATGATATATGTTTTTAAAAATTTCAAGATATTTACCAGTAGTGTCCGGTCAGGAAATTGCAAGAAAGAAAATAAACAAAATACCTGGAAGTTTAATTGTTTTTTCCGCTATTTTAGAATAAATTTATTCAATACGCTACAAAAACAATGAAACTCCCCCCAAGCAAAATTTTAACCGGGCATTAGGATCGTGAATTTATTTCATCCCCAATCCTTAGTGGATATTTAAAAACTTTCCTGAAAATTAATTTTGTTCCTTTAATCTATTTTTCCTGTCAAGCTCTTCATATGCTTTTAAAATTTTCCGAATAAGTTTGTGGCGGATAACATCTGTTTTTGAAAAAAATACAAATTTTATACCTTCTATGTCCTGCATAATATTTTTTGCCTCCAGGAGTCCGGAAATTTTACCAGCGGGAAGATCAGTTTGAGTAATATCACCCGTTATAACAGCCCGGGAACTGAACCCTATTCTGGTTAAAAACATTTTCATCTGTTCGGAGGTGGTATTTTGCGCTTCATCCAGAATAATAAAAGAGTCATTCAATGTTCTCCCCCGCATAAATGCCAGTGGCGCAACTTCAATAATACCCTGTTCCATTAACCTTGCAGCTTTTTCAAACCGCATCATATCATGGAGGGCATCATAAAGTGGTCTCAGGTACGGGTTAACCTTCTCAGCCAGATCCCCCGGTAAAAAACCCAGGGATTCCCCGGCTTCAACAGCGGGTCTTGTCAAGATAATTCTATTCACAGTCTTTTTTGAAAGGGCATCCACTGCCATGGCCATGGCAAGATAGGTTTTTCCTGTTCCGGCAGGGCCTATGCCAAAAACCATGTCAAAATTACGCATCGCATCAATATAATCCTTTTGCGCGGCACTTTTTGGCGTTATTGCCCGTTTTTTGGTTGCAATGTAAACAGTATCCAGAAAAATTTCTTTCAACTTAACATGGCTGTTGGAACAGATAAGATTTATTGCATAATCAATATCGTTGGGATAAACAGGATATCCTTCTTTTAGCAGCCCATAGAGCTGATTGAGTATATTTTGAGCAAGGCTTGCCGCAATGGAATCCCCCGATATATTAACACAGTTTCCTTTTACATCTATTTTCAGGTCAAGGGCTTTTGCAACTTTATCAAGATTTGTATTATATTCTCCAAAAAGCTGCATTGCAAAGTTTAAATTATTAAATACAAGACTTAAGCGTTTACTATTTTTCATATTTTATCCAGTGGTGTCCGGTTAGGAAATTGCAAGAAATTTATTCAATACGCTACAAAAACAAGTAAACTTCCCTCCTGCACGATTCTAACCGGACATTACTGTATTTTATCTGCTTTTAAAAAAAATGTAAATAGCGGTATACTCAAAAGTTCAAACCGATTTAAACCTGTAGAGCAACTGAATAATCAGAACAGATTTTACATAACCTGTAACTTTTAAGTTGTGAGTTCATCGTCAGTATTATATAATTGAAAGAATTTGTAATCAAGAAACAAATTAAACCTGATTTAGAATGAGGATATATGAATCCATTGGACATGATAATAGTTGCAGTGTTATGTTTCTGCCTGGGACGGGGATTTTTCCGCGGGCTTGTTAAAGAATTATCTTCGATAATAGGT
>DAOWMW010000049.1 GCA_030642865.1 Desulfobacteraceae bacterium | reverse complement strand
CCCAGTTCCTGTGCGACTATTTCTCTGTGAAAGCTTGCATTTCCAAAATAGATTCCAGCGGCTTTAATACGCCTGAAGTAGAGTTGGTTATCATACTCTTCCATGAACCCAAGCCCCCCTGTTACCTGGTGAGATAATGCGGCAAGCTTGCGGCAGGAATCGCTTACCCAGACCTTGGCCATTGAAACAGCGTTGTCGGTGGGAAGCCCGGCACTTATTTTTGTGGCTGCCTTATATGTTATTAATCTTGACGTATCAAGGTAAGTAATCATATGGGCACAATGATGCTGAACCGCTTGAAAGCTTCCTATCTTTTTCCCGAATTGTTCTCTTCCCTGGGCATTTTCAATGGCTATTTCCATGGTACGCTGGCCTCCGCCCACCATTTCAGCACATTTGCCCACTGCAGCGATTTGAAGGACTTTTTTGATAGTTGCCCACCCTTTGTCCAGATTTCCCAAAATATCTTTTTTTGAAACTTTTACATTATCAAAAATAACTTCACAAAGCTTGTCTGAAGCAAATGTATCAAGGGGAGTAATTTTAACTCCGGGATCTTTACTGTCCACAATAAAAAGAGTTATTCCGTCTTCCTTATTTTCTCCATCTTTTGTTCTTGTCGCGCAGATAATATAGTCAGCTATATGGGCATCGGGAACAAAAAGCTTTGTCTGATTAATAACAAAAGCATCCCCTTCCTGTTTTACCATTGCTTTTATGCTTTCGGGAGAACAGACTGCTTCTTCTTCGGTTAATGCCAGGGTTGCATAAGCTTTTCCATCGGCGATATCTCCCAGCAGTTTTTTCTTTTTTTCATCATCGCCACTTTCAAGTATGGCTGTTCCGGCAAGAACAACTGTGGAGAAAAAAGGCCCTGGCAGACAACGATAACCCATTTCTGTCAGAATTACTGTCAGATCAAGAAAATTGCCCTCAAGACCACCGTATTCTTCAGGTATCAAGATGCCAAGCCATCCCAGCTCTGCCATTTTATTCCAGAGTTTATCCGTTATCCCCTTTGTATCTTTTTCCATTTCTCTTACAAATTCAGAGGTGCACTCTTTGGATAAAAATTCTTTAGCCGATTTTTTTATCAATTCCTGGTCTTTATTTAAATCATAATCCATGAAAATCTCCTGCTTTATCTGCTTCCCATGAGGAATAAAATTTTTGCCGTAATAAACTTCTAAAATTTTGTCTGGTAATTAATTAGTATCCGTATATAAATGAAAGGTTTTATCCAGGATCAAGACGCAGGAAAAAAATAATCGCTAAAATAAATTAAGTATTTCGGGGATTATTTTTTAAGTGTAACGCAAATACTGGAGAAAAAGATCATTTACGGGCGGGAATTAATTAACGAGGCAATCCAAGGCCCTTTGTGGCTATAATATTCCTTTGTATTTCAGATGTGCCCGCATAAATTGTTTCAACAACACTGGTTCTATACGAATGCTCAACTCTTCCCTGTAATTTGGCATGTTTTGAATTATCTTTGAGCTGACTGTATGATCCAAGGATATCCATACCCAGGTTTGTTATTCTCTGGGCAGTCTCGGTTGCAAAAGTCTTTTCCATTGATGACTGGTAATTGGGGATATCCCCTTTATCTAAAATATGGGCAAGCTGATAGTATAAAAGTGTTGTTGCTTCCATCTCTATGGCAACCTGGGCTATTTCCTGGCGTATAACAGGATCTTTAGCCAGGGGTTTTCCTCCGGAAATGGTCTCTTTGGCGTAGTCAACAATATCATCAAAAAGTTTTCTGTATCTGCCAAGGGGAAACATTCGTTCAAAGTCAAGGGCAGCCATTAGATAATAAAACCCCTTGTTTTTATCACCAACAAGATTTTCTTTGGGGACTTTAACATTTACATAGGAGACTTCGTTGGTCTGCCAGTCCGCCATGGTAATCATGGGGTTTATAGTAATTCCCGGGCTTTTTAAATCTACAATCATCATGGAGACACCCTTATGTCTTGGGGCATCAAAATCTGTTCGGGCGGCGAGCCAGTGATAATCTGCTATATGGCAACTGGTGTTAAACAGCTTGGTTCCATTGACCAGAAAATGGTCTCCCATATCTTTGGCCTCCATCATCAGAGCAGAAAGATCAGAACCTGCCTGGGGCTCAGTATAACCCAGGGCAAATTCCAGTTCTCCGCTGCTTATTCTTGGAAGCCATTTCTCCTTCATTTCATCACTCGCAAAGCGTAAAATTGTGGGCCCGGCCATATGAGCTGCTATAAAGCCAAATGGAAGCCCATAATAACCCATCTCTTCACGGATCATATACCCTATGGTTTCAGAGGCTTCCATGCCGCCGTATTTTTTTGGCCAGGTTGGCGTGAGCCAGCCCCTGGCTGCCATTTTCTGTATAATTTTACGGCCTTCAGGAGCACCATAGATATCACCGTGGGATTCAGATTCTTTCACGATCTCGGGTGTGGATTCCTTTTTTATGAAATCGACAACCTCTTTTTTTATCTCAAGTTCTTCTGCTGTAAATTCAAAATTCATATTTAATCATTTCTCCTATACTGTTGAAGATCAAAAAAAAGCTATAGATTTTTGGGTAATTAATTCCACAATGTCAGGGTGGAGAGAAAAAGCTAATCGTATCCCCCGATTCAGTAGTGTCCGGTTAAAAAATTGCAAGAAGCAAAATACGGAAGGTTCTAACCGGACACTACTTGCTCCCGATTGATAATATCGTGAAATTATTGATGTGACGATCTATATGTAGCCGCTGTCAAAAGCTGTTACTCTTCATTTGAAGGATGCCGCTTGCGAATATTAAAAAAACAGGGGCCGTGTAAAAATTCAACCCGGCCCCTGGTGTGTAATGTTTATATTTCCTGTATGGTTCGAGCTATGATAGTATCCTGGGTTTTTTTGTTTAACGAGGTAAAATTCGCGCTGTACCCGGCAACACGAACCACAAGCTCATTGTAGCTTTCAGGTTCTTTTTGCGCTGCCAAAAGAGTCTCATTGTCGACCATGTTAAACTGTACATGGTTTATTCCAAGATCGCACCAGCTTTCTATATAAGACTTCCATACAGCAAAGCCCTTGTCCCCGGCCAGCTGGGCAGGTGAAAGTCTCTGGTTTAAAAGAATTGCTCTGAACATATCTTCATGGCTGAGTTTTCCAACAGAGTTTAATACTGCTGTGGGACCTTTTTTGTCGAGCCCGGCTCCGGGTGAACATCCACCGTCATAACAGGTATCCCCAAGGCGTCTTCCATTGGGAAGCGCACCGAGGAGCGCTCCTGCTACAGTATAAGCCGCTATATTCTGGGGTACAAAAGGAATTCCCTTGGAACGGGTTCCCCAGCACTGACATGGGAGGCAAACTTCATCGCGAACCCTTTCATGGAACTTGACTATTAAATCATCAGCATAGTCATCATCATTTCCCCATTTGGGAGCCCTGACAAAATCAAGCCTCTCTTTTTCAAATCCTTCCCAGTTGACTTTAAGCATCTGCAAAACCTGTTCTATGGTATATTTCTTTTCATCATAAACAAGTTTTTTTAATGCAACCAGAGCATCCATGGCATCCATCCATACAAAGGTGGTAATCCAGTTATTTCCATATTCCCGCCTTTCAAATGCATTTAATCCCTGTTCAACACATTCTTCATAGGTTGCGGACAGATGTGGCCTTCCTATGGTCTCTTCCACCACACGACTGATATTTCTGATCTTTGCCGCATCCCAGTGTATAACCTTAAACTGTTCCAGCGTTGCGTCCTGCAATTCTTCAAAGGTCATTTTGGTTACATCACCGGTCTTCGGGCCAATCTGCATATTGAAGATGGGATTGAATCCGTTCCAGAGAGCAAGCTCCAGACATTTTGAACCAAAAGTAGAGCTGGAAGAATATCTTGCAGGCATGACGCCCCGTTTGGTTTCAGGGCAGGGCACTATACATGCCTGAGCCGTCCATGTCCGTGCCTCTTCTATGGGGGTGTTGCTCCAGAATCTGTTCGCTTCTATCAAGACTTTGTCGTTTCTGATGTTGGGATAACCAAGTCCGTGGCGTATACACTCAAAAGCGTTTTTTAATACATCTTCAGGCATCTCTTTATTGTATCTCAAGGCATATGTGGGGGATACGCACCTGACAAGTCTTGCAGCTTCAAGGATCAGATTGGTAAGATCATTATACTTCATCTCCCCTTTTTCATCAACGCCGCCTAAAGTCCATACATAGGGCCCGGGATCACCTGTCATCAGCTCCCTGCTCTGACGATTTCTGCAGCTCCCATATTCAAATGCGCGAATAAGATATTCACAAACATAATCAAGGGCATCTTCCCTTGTAATAGTTTTTTCTTTGATAACATCCTGTTCATACCATTCCCAGAACCACCAGTCATTATGGGTGGGCCAGGATGCATCAGATTTTTCACGTTTTCTGCACATTGTCTGAATGTGTTCAAACTGAAGAGCCTCTGCAAAATTTCTTGGACTGTTTTCCGGGACATGGGCACATCGTTCCGAAATATCGAGGAGTTCCTGTTTTCTCACAGGGTCAGATTCAAAATTTTCGGCTATGATTCTGGAAAGCCTGGAAAGACGTTTTGCATAACGTACAACAGACTCAATGGTAATTTTCATTGCCTTCCAGTTATCGATTCTTTTCAGGTAATAATATTCATCTTTAAATTCTGGTTTTGCACCAACTTTATAGAGAACTTCATCAGCTTTGGCCAGGTTTTCGTCGATTTCTTCGATGATCGCTTTAAAACCTTTTTTGTAATAGTTAAACTGAGAAGTACAGTATGCAGCTGTTTCAAGATGGGGCCCGCCGGTAAAGGTCTGGGTGGTTCTGGCCAATATCATCTGGCGTCTGCTCAAGACCCGTTCTGTCATCATCTGCATTGTGTAAGGACGCATGATATCGATCGCTTTTTTTACATTATCACGCTGGTCTTCATCAATGAGGTCATCCTTATCATTAAAATAATCTTCATTTAACTGGTATGAACCATTGGGGCACCAGAACATTTTATGCGGAGCAGAGCCGCAGTAGCCTACAATCCTTGCTCGATCCACTATAAACGCAGGGATTTCGTCATTTGTTTTTGCAAGAGCCTTTGCAAAAGTCAAAATGTAAGGCTCAACTTTAGCGGCTTCTGTATCAAAAACCTTACTAAAAATAATGGGACCATATTCATCAAGCTTTATACCAGGCAAATAAGCCGCCCCTTTGCTCGCTTTTGACCAGATAGCCTTTCTCAAATAGTCGGTTCTTGGTGATCTTGCCTGTTCAGCCCACCACCAGTACTGCCGATTGTCCAGATATTCCTGTAATTTTGCTGTTTTACCTTCTGTTGCCATTTTACACTTCCTTAATAAACGTAAAGTAACTAATTAAAAATTTATGTACCTGTTCAGCCAATATCTGCGATAACAGGTATGGTCTGATTAAAACATTGAAAAGAGGTCGTAAAGAAAAAACCTGTTGTGAATATAAATTTATTTAATGGTATACCAGGAAATGATATTAATCAGGTTCAGCTCTGATGGGTTTTTTTTTAACGGTCTCTAACACGTTTAAACAATTTCAACATTTTAATCAGATTATGCTTGTGGTGATATTTGAGTCAGTGTCGCTGAATAGTTACAAAGTTATTACCATGTGAAGCACATTGTTCTAACATAAGAATACATCTAACATTATTACATATATATTTTTTGTGTCAATAAAAATATATATACTGTTTCAACGAAAACTATAATTTTTTGTTCAAATTATAGAAAAAAATTGTAACTGCTCACCTAGTGTAGTCAAACTGAAGAGCAAAGGTACCAAAAAAACACAATCGTGGCGTTTTGGCAGAGAAGCTGCTGGTTTTACATCAAACACAGCTTTAAGCTCTGCAATCTCCCCGCTTTTCCTAATAGTTTCCAGCCTTTTGCCTATCCAGATGAGTGGTTACTGTTTTTTTTCCTGACCTGAAAAAAATTATAGTTTTCCTGCGCATTAAAGACTATATCGTGAAAATAAGATAAAATGCCTAATAAAAAGTTAAGAAAGTTTGTTTTTATATTTTTTTATCGCCACTTATATTTTCAATAATTGCATTATTTGTAATAATAAAATATGTTATTACTACCATTTTATAATGGTAGCTTTTGTATGGTTTATGCCTTTACATGATATATTCTTCTCTTTTGTCATTTATTTCATGGTCGCCAGCATAAGTCAGTAGTCAAAAATAAAAATATTTGAAATTTATTATTTATATAAAAAACCATTTTTTACCTTGACTAAAGATAATAAATGGTTTTTTATATAAAAAGTATTTATTCACTATATGTTTTACTCACCCTCCCCCCTTTTTTTTTAATTTTATAACAAAATAAAGTTGATGTTATTATCAATAAGTTTTCAGGGAGTTTTTTTTAGATTTAAATATCATAACATAATATTATTCTTTCATGCCGTTATGGTTATAAATTATGGCTTTTCAAGAAAAGTTATCGATGGGGCTGGTCACAAAGCCAGAGGAAGGAAGAATGTCCATGGCATCAGAGAAAAACATCAGGAGCTTTTGGAAAAAGGCAAATATTAGAACCGGGCAGAAAAAGCAAGATCCCCACGGATGGATTATTTACGGGTCAAAGGCCACCAAGAAGGCTCGGCCTGTTTGCCTGGGGTTAAGGTGGATACAGAGTTGATTTAAAGGATATTGCTGAAATATCCTGGGAATGCAAAAACTCCAGAGGGAATCCATGGACGATTCTTTCTGAAAATATTGCTGCCTGTGTAACCGGTGCAAGCAAGGTCGGTGTTGTTTCCAATGGGAGAGGTGAATGGATATTTTAAAGGTTTATGACGTGAGGGAAGATTTTTTTTTAAATACAGTTCACGAAACAGTTTATTATACTTAAGGAGGAAAAATGTCTGTAGCATCAGAAAAAGAACAGCAAAAACTTCTTGATAAAGGCGAATACTGGAACTGGGCAGAAAAAGCAAGGTCACCCCGTATTGATTATTTGAGAAAGGCCATCTGGTCAAAGGCCACTAAGGGCTCGGCTTATTTGCCCGGGGTTAAAGCAGATACAGAACTGATTTATTGGGCAACCAGGGTGTTTAAAGAAGCAGACCCCATGGAGCCATGGGTACTTACCAAGGCAAGGGCTTTAAATACGGTTTTTGAAAAAATACCCATATTCATATTAGATCACTCAAGGGTCGTCGGGTACAATGGTTCTGCCCCCCATAAAATTCAGTGGATTCCATGGGCTTCTTATATGGGGAATGAAGATATATTCAATGATCGGGCAGGATATATACCTGAAGATGACCGTCCATGGTTAAAAGAAGCTCTCAATTACTGGAAACCGAGAAGCCTCCTTGCAAAGTCTGAAAAATATTTAACCAGTAAAGAACGGATGGTAAGTACCATGGGTATGACCCTGTGGGGAAACAGAGCTTTGTCTAATTTTGATTATGTTACCCTTCAACCGGAATGGCTGTATAAAGGAGGACTTGAGGGAATTATCAGGGATATTGAGGAAAGGCTTGCATCTGCCCATAAAAAACTCCACGAAGGAGCCCCTGACGGCGTGGAAGCTTTTGAACTTTTGCCGAAAATTGATCAGTGGAAAGGGATGAAAACTTCTCTTGAGGGGGTGCTCAAATGGACAAAACGCCATGCACGACTTGCCAGGATTATCGCTGAAAATTTTACCACCGATACAACCAGGAAAGAAGAACTTTTGCGAATGGCTGAAACCTGTGAGAAAGTACCTGGCCGGCCACCTGAGCATTTCTGGGAAGTTATCCAGTTTGATCATTTCATGAGTATTGCGTACAGGTTTGAATGGGGGAGTCCCGGGGCGTGGCCCTGCCGGTATGATTATACCCAGTGGAAATATTATAAAAAGGATGTAATAGATGAAAAAAATATGACCCGTGAGGAAGCTGTGGAGTATTGTGCGGAGTTACGGATGCGGTGCTATGAAACCCAGAATATCGTATTCAGGTTAGGCCGTGAAAGTGGTCAGGGGGGGATTGTGTATGTTTGGACATTAGGCGGCGTTGATGAAGATGGAAATGACGCGTGTAATGACCTCACAGACTGTCACCTGGAGGCAGCCCGTCTTGCGCGAACATGTGACCCCAGTATTGGATTCAGATATCATCCTAATGTTCGTCCTGAGACATTGAAACAGGTTTTTGAATGTATAAAACATGGTTTGGGGTACCCATCGTTGAGAAACGATCCCATATGCATAGGGGGATTGCAGCACTGGTTTAAATTTAATCTTAAGGATTCCCGCAAGTGGATACATCAGGCATGCATGGCTCCGGCTCCGGTTACAAAAATGGGCGCTCCCCACCGCAGGTATCCCGGTCCCATAACAAGTGTAGGGGTAAAATCCATAGAGATGACGCTCTTTAACGGGCTTGACCCTGTAAGCAAAATGCGCATGGGGTTAAGAACCGGTGATCCAACAAAATTTAATACCTTT
>DAOWMW010000012.1 GCA_030642865.1 Desulfobacteraceae bacterium | reverse complement strand
TATGCCTGTACGATTTGTAAACGCAACCTTACAGGGGAAGGTACAAAAAGCGGGAATAGAACTACTGAGTTTTGTTATAAATAGTACAGTGGGAGTACTTGGGGTTTGTAATCCTGCCGCCGAATATTCCTGGGGAAATCCGTCTGTGGAAGATTTTGGGCAGACACTCGGGTTTTATAAAATTGGCAATGGCTTTTATGTGGTCTGGCCTCTTTTGGGTCCCTCCACACTCCGTGATTCCGTGGGAATTTTTGGGGATTGGTTTTTGACTCCCCTTGCCTACATAGATTCACAGGAACTTGTCTATGGTTTATCAGGGCTTGGGACGGTTAATGATGTCTCTTTTAAAATTGGAGACTATGAGTCTTTAAAAGATGCAGCCCTTGATCCCTATAAAGCACTTCGTAATGCGTATATTCAAATGAGAAAAGAAAAAATTAAGGAATAACAAATGAAGGTTCTTGTAAGTGATAATCTTGGTCAAATCGGAATAGATATGTTTGAAGAGGAAAACGGGATCGAGGTTGATGTTAAGACCGGTTTGCCGGCGGATGAATTAAAATCGATAATAGGGGACTACCACGCTCTGGTAATCAGAAGTGCTACAAAAGTTACAGAAGAGCTCCTGGAGGCGGCTGTTAATTTAAAGGTTGTGGGGCGTGCTGGAATAGGCCTTGATAATGTTGATATACCTGCTGCAACAAAACATGGTGTAGTTGTCATGAATACACCCGGCGGAAATGTGATAACCACAGCGGAACATGCCCTGGCTATGATATTTTCCTTAACCCGTAATATTCCCGAAGGAACATCCTCTTTAAAGGCGGGAAGGTGGGATAAAAAAAAGCTCCAGGGGAGGGAAGTTTTTAATAAAATCCTGGGACTCATAGGGTTCGGCAAGATAGGATCCATAGTGGCAGACAGGGCAAAGGGGCTTAAGATGAATGTTGTTGTTTATGATCCCTTTGTTACTCCTGAACGTATTGAAAAGGAAGGTTTTAAATATGTGACCCTTGAAAAATTGTATTCCCAGGCCGATTACATAACAATTCATGTCCCAAAAACAAAAGATACTGCAAATCTTGTTAATAAAGATGCCTTTGACAAGATGAAAGATGGTGTCATGCTGGTGAATTGTGCGCGAGGAGGTATTGTTAATGAAGCCGACCTTTGCGATGCTTTAGAATCAGGAAAAGTTGCCGGAGCTGCACTGGATGTTTTTGAGACTGAGCCCCCTGGTGATTCTCCCCTTATGAAATATGAAAAATTTATCTGTACTCCACACCTTGGGGCTTCGACAAAAGAGGCACAGACGAATGTGGCTGTTGCAGTTGCCGGTCAGATAATTAATTTTCTTAAAACCGAAACCATTGAAAACGCAGTTAATGCACCATCAGTAACAGGTGAACTTTTAGACAGGCTCGGCCCGTTTTTGTCCCTTGGTGAAAAAATCGGAGCTCTTCAGGCACAGCTTATTGCCGGCCCGGTAAAGGAAGTCCTCATTGAATATATGGGTGATTTTCAGGGACTGGACATGTCCCCTGTCACAACTGCTGTCTTAAAAGGGCTTTTGACTCCTGCTGTATTAGATGATGTAAATTTTGTTAATGCAAATTTCATTGCAAAGGAAAGAGGAATAAAGGTTATAGAAACTTCAACTGCAGAAACTGAAGATTATATAAACCTGATCAATGTTAAGGTTGTCACCATTAAGATGGATAGCAATGTTGCCGGAACAATTTATGGTAAAAAGGATCCCAGAATAGTAAAAATCAATAAATTCAGACTGGAATTGATTCCCCATGGGCACCTTGTAGTAATACATAATGTTGATAAACCTGGAGCAATTGGATGCATCGGTTCAATACTCGGGGAGCATGCCATAAATATAGGAAGGATGCATGTGGGCCAGGCGGAAGATGGAGAACGAAATATTATTTTTCTCAGAACTGATGTGACAATCCCTGAGGCAGTGCAGCAACAGTTACAGGCAATGCCCTTAATAAAGGATGTAACGGTGCTTGAATTATAAAAAGCTATTATAACTCAGATGGATAGACAAAAGGTTGAAGACTATTAGGAAAAGCGGGGATATTGCACAGCCTGAAATATCTACGCAACTATTCATCTATTTTAAAGATACTGAATAGTTACACCTGTTTTTCACTTCACATATTTTGTCAGAGGGCTTATGAAATCTGAAAAAAAAGGCTTTGTACTGAAAGATAATGAAAAAAAGACTGAAATCAGGACCGAATTTCCTGAAATTAATTTTTCTACCTTTATCCTCTCTTTGAATGCATCTGCCCTGGCGAGCCTGGGCTTAATTGATGATCCTGTTGCCGGTGAAAAAAACAAGAATCTTGATATGGGAAATCAGACTATTAATATTCTTGCCATGCTGCAAGAGAAGACAAAAGGGAATCTAACCCGGGAAGAAGATAAAATGCTCGAAGATATTCTTTATAATTTGAGGTTGGCTTATGTAAAACAGGCCGGGTAATTCCTTTGGGTGAAGCCGCAATCATAAAAAGCTTAAATTATAAAATCCTTTCCCCCGCAAAGATCAATCTTTTTTTACATATAACAGGAAAAAGGCGGAATGGATATCATACCCTTATCTCTCTGATGTGCGGAGTAGGATTGTATGATATCCTTTTTTTCTCCTTTGGTGCTGAAAAATTGAGGATTTTTTCTGATCACCCCCTTGTCCCTGATGACGAAACAAATCTGGTTTTTTTGGCGGCTGAACTTTTTATGACCAGGTTAGGACAGGCCGGGAATTTTGAAATAAGATTGGAAAAAAAGATTCCTGTGGGTGCTGGACTTGGGGGGGGGAGCAGTAATGCTGCGTCTGTGCTTCTGTTTTTAAACCAATATTATGGTTCTCCCTTTGCTCTGGATGATCTTATTTCCATGGGAGCCTCTATTGGCTCTGATGTACCTTTTTTTATTTTTCAAAAACCTGCAATTGTAACTGGAACAGGTGAAAAGCTTATAGCTTATAACGGTATAGGCCAAATTTATGCCCTGATAATTTATCCTGGTTTCAGCATTACAACCTCTATGAGCTATAAAGATTTTGATTTGGGATTGACAAATTCCAAAAAAAAAGTTAAAAATGATACCTTAAATTGCCATACGATAAAATCCCTTCTTGACCCCCGTACTGAGCTGGTTAATGATTTGGAGAGAGTAACACTATTAAAGTATCCTGAAATTGGTCATATAAAAAATGCTCTTTTAGCAAATGGAGCAGCAAAAGCTCTTATGACCGGGAGCGGAAGTGCAGTTTTTGGACTTTTTTCTGATTTTGATGCTATAAAAAAAGCAAAGCATCATTTTTTAAAATGTTCGGGCTGGCAGGTATTTGCTGCTCAGCTTTTGGTTTGATTTTGTAAATTTTGTCAAGCTTTGAAATATTATTTTAATATTTTGTTCGGATTATATTCTGGGGCGTCGTCAAGCGGCAAGACACAGGATTTTGGTTCCTGCATTCGGAGGTTCGAATCCTCCCGCCCCAGCCAACAATAAAGTTTGTTAACAAAATGACCCTGGCAAATTTTTCGCCCGGATTTTTACTAATTAAGGATTGTGGATGAAATAAATTCACGATCCTAAGTACTATGGCTTGTCAGATAATTACCCAATTTTAAAAATTGGCACAAGGATAGAGGCAGGAGATAATACCAAATTCTAATTTTTTTGTTTTTATAACAAGGTTTCACGAGTAAGGTACTAATCGTATATCTCCCACTGATAACGGAGTGAAATTCTTTATCTGACGATCTATATATATTTCACGATGGTAAGTAATGAACGATATAGCAATATTTTCGGGCAACTCAAATCTTTCTTTGGCCAAAAAAATTTGCGATTACCTTGATTTGCCCCTAGGCAATGCAAAAGTTAAAACATTTAGCGATGGTGAAATCCAGATCGAGATTAATGAAAATGTCAGAGCAAAAGATGTTTTTGTAATTCAGTCAACCTGTTCTCCTGTTAATGACAACCTTGTTGAACTTCTTCTGATGATTGATGCTTTCAAAAGGTCATCGGTGCGCAGGATCAATGCAGTTATTCCATATTATGGGTATGCAAGACAGGATAAAAAGGTAGCACCCCGTGTTCCCATCAGTGCTAAGGTGGTGGCTGATTTATTAACGGTTTCCGGTGCTGACAGATTAATAACAATGGATTTACACGCAGGTCAGATACAAGGGTTTTTCAATATCCCCGTTGACAATCTCTTTGCAACTCCAGTTTCCATAGATTATATAAAAAAGAATTTTCCGGGCGATATTGTTGTGGTATCTCCGGACGCGGGGGGGGCTGAAAGGGCCAGGGCATTTGCCAAACGTCTCCATGCAGATCTTGCTATTATCGATAAACGGAGGGAAGCTCCCAACGTAGCCAGGGCTATGGCTGTAGTGGGCAATGTAAAAGGAAAGATCGCGATTATTTTTGATGATATGGTGGATACAGCAGGCACATTGACCGAGGCGGCAACCGCCTTGATTAATAATGGCGCCAGGGAAGCGCACGCTTTTTGTTCCCACCCTGTTTTATCGGGCCCTTCGATTCAAAGGGTTCGGGATTCAAACTTGAAAAGTCTTATTGTTTCAGATACCATACCTTTGAGTAATGAGGCTAAAGCCTGCGATAAAATAAAAGTTTTGACCATATCT
Organism: Desulfobacteraceae bacterium; assembly: GCA_030642865.1. GTDB lineage: Bacteria > Desulfobacterota > Desulfobacteria > Desulfobacterales > BuS5 > DAOWMW01. The sequence goes on along the minus strand of DAOWMW010000012.1, from coordinate 8,299 downwards.
GCTCTGGTGGGAGAAGCTATAATCCGCTGTTATAACGGTGATTCTGTTACATCACTTTTTGTGTAGACTTTTCGGGTTAAAATATGAAAATTCAAGGCCATGGCCAGCCCCTGGGATTAATGAGCACTGCCGCGGCCTTTGTTAAATTTTTTATTAAAAGCTGTATAGGGGAAATAGGAGGAGTTATTTTTGGACTCAATTGAGCTTAAAGCCAATATTAGAACAACAACGGGGAAGGGCCCAGCCCGTGTATTAAGACAGAAGGGGAAAATTCCTGCAATTCTTTATGGGCCAGATACTGATTCGGTTTTACTTTCTGTTAATGTGGCTGATCTGGAGCAAACTTTAAGAGCAGGCAGGATTGGGCAGCTTCTGGTTAATCTGCAAATTGATGGTTACCAGCCTTCCGTGGTATCCACTATGATCAAGGAAGTACTAAGAGATCCTGTTTCTGAAAACCTGAGGCATTTAGATTTTTATGAAATTTCAATGGACAGAAAAATAAAAGTTAATATTCCTGTCCTGACAAAAGGCAAATCAAAAGGGGTTGAGGCTGGCGGCCTTCTGCAAATAATAAGGCGTGAGCTTGAAGTGTTATGCTTTCCTGGGGAAATTCCCAATGCCATTGAGATTGATGTCACTGATTTTGATATTGGTGATTCTGTTCATGTTGAAGATATCGAGCTTGAAGGGGATGTTGAGATCCCTGCTGATGTCAACTTCACCGTTCTTACAGTAGTTGCTCCGAAGGTAGAAGTGGAAGAAATAGAAGGTGAAGAAGAGGGTGAAGAAGAAGGTGAAGAAGGTGAAGAAGAAGGTGCTGATACCGATGCAGAAAAATAAATTTTTTCTTTATTCCCAGGGCTTTTTTCCCGGGGCTAAAAATCTGTAAAATGATTCATGGCTGAACAAACTACCTATCTTCTGGCAGGGCTGGGAAACCCTGGAAAGGCTTATTTGTCGACCAGGCATAATGCAGGATTCATGGTTATTGATCATATTGCCTCTTCCTGCTCCATGGAAATAAGCAAAACCAAATTTAATGCAAACTACGGAACAGGAATTATTGCGGGGAAAAAAATTATTATTGTAAAGCCCATGGCTTTTATGAATAAAAGTGGTTATCCTGTTTTCAGCCTTGCAAAATATTTTAAAATAGAGACAAAACATATTTTGATCGTCCACGACGATATGGATATAGATATTGGAAAACTTAAAATTAAAAAAAAAGGAGGGGATGGCGGACACAAAGGATTAAGATCATTAATTGCTTCATTGGGAAGTAAAGAATTTTGTCGGCTCCGCTTTGGAATTGGACGTGCTAAACTTCATTATGATGCTGCAGGCTATGTTTTGGGAAAATTTTCCCCACAAGAAAAACCGATTGTTGAAAAAGCCGTTGCCAGGTCAAAAGAGGTTATTATCTCAATTTTCTCTGCCGGGGTTGATGCTGCAATGAACAGTTTTAACGGAAGAACTGATTTTTAATTTGGTCGCTCTACATGCCGAAATGGTTAATTTATTATGGAGTCGGGAATAAAAATTTAATTTACAAAAAAACTATTTTACTGATTTAAATTTGAAACAACCGGGCACCTGTGTGAAATAGCCAAATATGGACGGGCGCGAGACTATTAAATGGAGGAAATTTATGGAATCTATAATGGGAAATATTCCATTAGTTTGCACTTTGGCAGGTATTGCTGGAGTAATATTTGCATTAATTCTTGCCGGTGCTGTTAAATCTGCACCTGCAGGTGATGAAAAAATGGCTGAAATAGCTGATGCTATTAAAACAGGGGCTATTGCATATCTTAATCGTCAGCTTAAAAGTATGGCAGCAGTCGGTATAGTTATTGCCATAATTCTCTTTTTTGCTCCTGGTTATGGTTCCTGGGCAACTTTGGGGTTTTTAATTGGTGCTGTTGCCTCTTACTTTGCAGGTTATATTGGAATGCGTGTTTCTGTTATAGCAAATGTCAGAACAGCCGAAGCTTGCAAAGACGGACTTAACGCCGGACTTAAGCTTGCTTTTAAAGGTGGCTCTGTAACAGGTATGATAGTTGCCGGTCTTGCTTTAACATCCTGCGCCGGCCTTTATACAATTCTGCTTCACCAGGGAGTTGAAAGCGGCTCAATTTCAATAGCATTGATTTCTCTTGGTTTTGGCGGAAGTCTTATTTCGATTTTTGCACGTCTTGGCGGCGGAATATTTACAAAGGGTGCTGATGTCGGAGCCGACCTTGTGGGAAAAATTGAAGCTGGAATCCCTGAGGATGATCCGAGAAATCCAGCGACCATCGCAGACAATGTTGGTGACAATGTTGGTGACTGTGCAGGCATGGCTGCTGACCTTTTTGAAACTTATGCTGTAACAACTGTTGCGGCTATGGTACTGGCCCATCTTCTTTTTCCCAAAAGCCAGGCTGTAGTACTTTTTCCTTTGGTTCTCGGCGCTATTTCAATAATAGCATCAGGAATTTCCGTATTTTTCGTAAGGCTTAAAGAAGACTCAACATACATTATGGGTGCTCTTTATAAGGGTATGTTTGGTGCGGCTATTCTGGCTGGAATTGCATTTTATCCTGCAACCAAAATTATGCTGGGGGAAATGGCGGAATTTTCTGTCATGAATATTTATTATTCTGCCCTTGTGGGACTTGTCCTGACTGTAATTCTTGTTATTATTACAGAATACTATACAGGAATTTACGCTCCTGTTAAGAGTATTGCTGAGGCTTCCACAACAGGTCATGGAACAAACATGATAGCAGGACTTGCTGTAAGTATGCAGTCTACTGCTGCTCCTGTACTTACAATTTGTGCTGCAATTTTGGCTGCAAATTATTTTGCTGGTCTTTATGGAATCGCAATTGCTGCTGTATCCATGCTTTCAATGACAGGTATGGTAATTGCAATTGATGCCTATGGTCCAATTACAGATAATGCAGGCGGTATTGCTGAAATGGCAGACATGGATGAGTCTGTTCGTGCAGTAACTGATCCTCTGGATGCTGTTGGAAATACCACCAAGGCTGTTACAAAAGGTTATGCCATTGGTTCTGCAGCTTTAGCAGCACTGGTTCTTTTTTCCGCGTATACCCAGGAGTTCAAACATCTTGGCACATCTCTTGAATTTGATTTATCCAATGTAAAAGTTCTCATAGGCCTTTTTATTGGTGGTCTTCTCCCTTATCTTTTCGGTTCCATGGCAATGAAAGCAGTTGGTAAAGCAGGACATGCTGTGGTTAATGAAGTAAGGCGTCAGTTTGCTGAAATACCTGGCATTATGGAAGGAACAGCAAAACCTGATTATGCAGCATGTGTTGATATTGTAACAAAATTTGCTCTTTCAGAAATGATGATTCCAGCAATGCTTCCTGTTGCAGTACCTGTTATTGTAGGTTTTACGTTAGGTCCTGTTGCTCTTGGCGGCGTTCTCATTGGAAGTATAGTTACTGGTCTGTTTGTTGGTATTTCAATGACAACAGGTGGTGCTGCATGGGACAATGCCAAAAAATACATAGAAGACGGAAATCTTGGCGGAAAGGGTAGTGATGCCCATAAGGCTGCAGTTACAGGTGATACTGTAGGCGATCCTTACAAGGATACTGCTGGTCCGGCTATTAATCCCATGATCAAGATTTTGAATGTTGTAGCTCTACTGCTTGTTCCTTTTATATAGCAATATATAAAAAAAACACAGTTAGACAATTTAAAGGATTGGCGCGTTTATGCGTCAATCCTTTTTTTTTGTATTGAGTTTATTCATATTATGTGGTAGAATTTAAACTCATCAAGCACTTTGCTTTGCATCAATTAATATTTTTTCTAAGGAATTCATAATGGACGAAAAAATGACTATAGAAAACTCTCAAAAAAGCACAGAGCAGGCACGTGAATTTAAGGTAGGGGATCTCGCTGTATATCCTGCCCATGGAGTTGGCAAAATTGAGGCCATAGAAAAAAAAGTTGTTGGTGGCAATGAACATGATTTTTATGTCATGAAAATTTTTGAAAACAGTATGGTTATAATGATTCCTGTTTGGAATGTGGAACAGGTGGGGTTAAGAGATGTGATAAACAGAGATAATATCGCAGATGTCTATGATGTCATAAGTAAAGAATGTGAGATGATTATCGACAAGCAGGCCTGGAACAGAAGACACAAGGAATATATGGATAAGATAAGAACCGGTTCCATATATGATGTAGCTGAGGTATATAGAGATCTTTCCATACTCAAGAATGCTAAAGATCTTTCTTTTGGTGAAAGAAAACTCTATGATACAGCCCAGATTCTCCTGGTTAGTGAACTTTCCACCGCAAGCGGTAAAGGCCAGGAAATTATTTTATCCAAAATAGAATCATTTTTTAATGATTAAAGCGTAAACTCTCCATTAATGCAAATCTTATAATTTTACAGCAAATTGTTTTTAGCTATTATCTGTCCCTGGGGTATTACAATACCCCCTCCCAGGCCTTGTGCTAATTTTTAAAGTCGGGTGATTATTTGAAAATCTGTAGTTACCAGGGCGGGCTTTGCCCACAACTCAACTCATTTTAGAGATTGGTTTTAATCCTGGCCATTTCAGGATATGAGTATTGAAAATAAATGTACGATCTGTTTTCCCTCGTAACTCACTACTCAACATCAGTAGTGTCCGGTTAAGAACTTGCAAGAAACAAAATGCGGGAAATTTAATTGTTTTTTCCGCTATTAAAGAATAAATTGCTTGAATTTCTAAGTTTGCTTCGCCAAAATTGCAAAACTCCCTCGTGCCTCCCTCAAACAATCGCAATTTTTTGGTTACGCTGCACCAAGAAATTTTACGAAATTTATTCAATACGCTACAAAAACAATTAAACTTCCCTCTCGCAAGATTCTAACCGGACACTGCTGACTCAACATGCATTTCCAGGTACCCGAAAATAAAACCAAAGCCTTATTTTTTATTACAGCTTTTCAGGAGTAAGGGACTAAATTAATAAAATTTTAATATGGGCAAAACTGAATCTTTTACTATCCGGGTCTCCACCGCCGATTCTGGTATGCGCCTGGATGCTCTGATTTCTGTTTATAACAAGAATTCTCGTACATTTCTCGCAAAGATAGTACGTAATGGTCACATCCTGGTTGATGGAGCAGTTAAAAAGCCTTGTTACAAAGTGGCGGCAGGAGATGTTATATCAGGAGCTATCCCCCCCCCTGTGCGCCTGGTTTTTGACCCGGAGCCAATACCCATCGATTCTTTATATGAGGATAATGAAGTTCTTGTCCTAAACAAACCTGCTGGCCTGGTTGTTCACCCTGCTCCTGGTAATTATTCAGGAACTCTGGTGAACGGACTCCTTTATTATTACCCTGAGATGGCCTGTACCAGGGAAAATATAAGACCCGGAATAGTTCATCGCCTTGATAAAAACACATCGGGGGTCCTGGTTGTCGCCAAAAACAGCACTTCCCATACTAACCTGGCAAGTCAATTTAAAGACCGAAAAGTAAAAAAAATATATCTTGCTCTTGTCTATGGGAACCTGAAATCGTCAAAGGGGGTTATTGAACTCCCCCTGGGCCGGCATCCTGTTGACAGAAAAAAAATGTCAGTAAAAAGCAGGAATGGCCGTTATGCAAAAACATTCTGGAGAGTGTTAAAGCAGTACCAGGGTGCTGCATTAATCGAAGTTATCCTGGATACAGGTAGAACGCATCAGATAAGAGTTCATTGCGCAGCGATTGGTCATCCTGTAATTGGAGATCCTGTTTATTGCAGTGCAAAAGCGTACAAAAATTTTATTCATGATAAAAATATAGCTGCAAATATCATCTCTGTAAAAAGACAGATGCTCCACGCCTGGAAATTGAGTTTTATCCACCCGGTATCAAATAAACTCTCTTTTTTTAAGGCTCCTTTACCCGGGGACATGAAGGGGATAATTAAATTGCTGGGTGGCAAGTATGAATAAATTGTTCAGTTCCGCTATTGTCCGGTCAAAAAATTGCGGGAAACAATTAAACTTCCCTACGCTTTCGCGCCTTGCCAGGCAGGCGCCTCAACACTTAAAATTGCCAATTCATTTTTGGGCGAGCCCTTAGCAGGAAATAACACCCAGTGGGTGAAAACACATCCTGTGATCATTTTTAGCTAATCTAAAGGCTAAAACCGCACAGCTTGCAAGATTCTAACCGGACACTGCTGGTTCAGATTGCTCTATATATATAATATTTACCAATATGTAAGGGTTGTAGTGACGCTAATTCAGATTAATAGAATTTGTTATACAAGGAGGAGCAAAAATGACAATAAAAGGACCACTTAGCGGTATCCGTGTATTAGATCTCTCCCAGGCTCACGCAGGACCCTTTGGAACACAAATGCTCGGAGATATGGGAGCAGAAATAATCAAGATAGAATCTCCAGGAAGAGGGGATCTGGTAAGAGTCCTTCCCCCAAAAATCAAGGGTGAAGGTTATTATATTCTGGCTTTAAACAGAAATAAAAAGAGTATTACCCTTGATCTTGCAACTGATTCCGGGAAAAATGCCCTGTTTGATCTGGCCAGGATATCTGATGTTATATTAAATAACTTCAGGGCCGGGACAATGGAAAAACTTGGTATTGATTATGAAAATGTTAAAAAAGTAAATCCCAAAATAATATATTGTTCTATTACAGGATTTGGCCCCACCGGACCCTATAAAGACAGAATATCCATGGATGATGTTGCTCAGGGGCTTGCAGGTGCAATAAGTCTTTGCGGAGAAAGTGACGGGCCTCCCATGAGACCCGGTATTCCCGTAGCAGATATCTCAGCCGGAATGTTTGCCGCAACCGGCATTATAACTGCTCTTTATGACCGTGAAAAAAAAGATGAGGGCTGCAAAATAGATATTAATCTCCTTAATTCAACAATGTTTTTAATGTCGAATCATTTTCAAAACTACTTTCTTTCTGGTAAGGTCCCAGGCCCCCAGGGGTATAGACATCCCATATTACCCTTTGCTGGATCATTTCAAACAAAGGATGGTTATATTATGCTTGGTGCGGTCTGGCCTTACATAACAAAAATTATTGGTATGAAGTCCCTGGCCGATGACCCCAGGTTTAATACATCGGAAAAAAGAATTCAAAACAGAGATGAGATCGAGGGAATTATAGAGGATGCATTACGTAAAGAAGATACCGCCCATTGGCTAAAACTCATGGGAAAAGAGGATCTGGCTGTTGCTCCGGTGAATACTCTGGATAAAGTTATAAAAAATTCCCAGGTAATACATAATAAAATAGTTATTAATATGGAGCATCCTCTATGCGGGTCTGTCAGGGCCATAGGGAATCCCATTTGCATGGGGGACAGGATACAGGGAGAGCATGAGCCGTCGCCTACACTGGGACAACATTCCCGGGAGATATTAAAAGAGATACTCTCCTATTCTGACGAACAGATAGAAGAGCTTGCCAGGGAAGCTTCTGCCCATAGAGAGGTGCTTGCTAAACGATATAGAAAAATTTAAAAAAAAATCGGGGGAGTCCTTAGCCCCCGGGAAAATATTTTTCCCCGGGTACAATACTTTAGGATCGTGAATTTATTTCATCCCCCAATCCTTAATTAAATATCACTGGTGTCCGGTTTGGAAATTGCCGAAAAAATTAAACTTCCCCCTCGCAAGATTCTAGCCGAACACTACTTATTAAATATGCTGCTATGATAAAATTTAACGGAATATATGAATGGAGCGGTAAAAAGGGGAAGCACAGCTTCACCAGACCCGTGAGCTGGTGGCCGGGTTCCTGCCGCTTAACAATCATCGATTTATCAAATGAAAACCCGGACCTGTATATGTTAAAACCTGTAATAGTCTTTGCAGCAGAAACAAAAAAAGGATATTCGATCACAGGCAGGTATCAGGACTTTGTAAAAATCATATGTAAAGAATTTAACCTGAACAATAAAAAAATTTTATGGATAGCATACAACAGTATAGAGGTCTCAGGCACAATGAAAGCAGCTGTTTTTATGCCCAAGTCAAGATTTGGAAATGAAATTTTTTATTCCGTTAAATGGCGGAATCTTATGTCCAATGAGATTAAAGAAATTAGCAGGTTCCTGCCACTGATAGGATCGTGAATTTATTTCATCCCCAATCCTTATCTTTTGAAGAAGAGAACGGATCACATCTTAAAACTTGAATATCTCCTTTTCAATGCGGTTTACTTCTTCCAACCCTCTGTTTTTTAATAGCTTGCCATAAAACCGGTTATATAGACTTCCAGATAATTACCCGATTCTAAAAATC
>DAOWMW010000123.1 GCA_030642865.1 Desulfobacteraceae bacterium | reverse complement strand
TTCATAAACTCTTGATTAACATTTAACTCCATATAGGTTATGTTATTTTTAATTCTGTCTATTTCCTCAATAGCATCAGAGGATAAAATGGCCATGGTGGCACCCCCCAGGGAGCTGTTACCCAGGGCTTTATATTTTTCCAGGGGAAGATCCGGAAGCATCCCTATTGCTATGGCGGATTCAGGATTAATAAAAGATCCAAATGTTCCTGCCACATAAAATTTTGCAAGGTCACTTAAAGGCACCCCAACGTGGGTGGTAATTGTTTCAAGAATGGTAAACATAGCAGCTTTGGATCGTATAAGGCTGTCCAGATCAACCTGGCTTATTGTAAGAGCTTCTCCCGCGGCAGATTCATCTGGGTTGACAACAATAAAATGGTTAATTTCGTCTATTTGGGTCAGCCTTCCATTGCATTGTGACGGAATAAATTTCCCCCTCATATCTATCACATTGGACAGAAAAAAATATGCTGCCAGATCAATGAGGCCGGAGCCGCAAATACCAATGGGGGCTTTGTCATCAATGGTATGCAGTTTAATTTCATGGGTGGATGGGTCGGAGTATACCTTATCAATTACCCCGGGTCCCGCCATCATTCCCATTTTTGTAACACCCCCCTCAAGTGCAGGTCCCGCAGCGCCTGCACAGGCCATGAGCCAGTTTTTGTTCCCCAGCACAACCTCTGCGTTTGTCCCTACATCCACCAGGATTGCTGTTTCCTCTATTTTGTTAAGGCCGGAAAAGAGAATTCCTGCAATAAGATCTCCACCAAAATAACTGCCGATATTTGGGAAGACAAAGACTCGGGAGAAGCGGTTTGTCATGAGACCCATGTCGGAAGCTTTTAAAAAATTTGGCCTGTTAATAACAGGTATGTAAGGTTCACGAATTATCCAGTGGGGATCCAGACCTAAAAAAAGATGGGTCATGGCTGTATTACCCGCTGCGGAAACAAGGTAAACATCATTTTCTGTTATGCCGCAGGAGAGAGCTAATTTTTCCATATTCTGGTTAAGCCCGTCTATGATCAACCTGTTTAAATATTCAAGACCACTATTGCTGTCAGCAAAATGGAGTCGTGTTAATATGTCAGGGCCGATAATTCTTTGCGGATTAAGAAAGGATGCCTCTCCCATGGTTTTGCCGGTTAAAAGGTCAATGAGACGAATTACAACCATTGTTGTTCCGAGGTCCACAGCAAGCCCTGCAGCAACGCATGGTTCATCTTTGGGTATAATTCCTGTTATCAGCCACCTTGAACTATCCTTAATAAGAATTATTCGAATGGAATATTCTGACTTTCTGAGAATTGTCGGAAGGGTTTTTAAAAGACCCATATCAATATCGACAGTATCGACGTTCAATTCATGTTTCAAAAAATTAATAATACGGTCTGCGTCTCCGGTATTATCCTGTAACGACGGAGGGGGCAGGGTTATCTCTTTTATCCAGCCACTGAATTTTGCCATTATGCTGCTATTCCCTCAAGTTCGGTTATAATGTTATTCATTATTTCCCCTGCCGTACCCATGAGCAGATAATTGCTTGTGCTTCCTGTAAGTGGTGTGGCTTCAGGATTAATTTCAATGATCTTTGCGCCACTATTCCTCGCAATAACAGGCATAAGTGCTGCCGGCTGAACAAGAGCCGATGTTCCCACAACCAGCATAAGATCACAGGCTGACGCTATTTCATGGGATCTCTTTAAGTGCAAAGGAGGAATCATTTCGCCAAAAAAAACAGAATCCGGCCGGTAAAGGCCGCCGCATGAACATTTTGGAGGAATTTCAGACAGATCAGCATCCCCTATTTGACACACAGCATTACATTCCAGACATCGGAGCCATGCAAAATTTCCATGGAACTCAATAACATCTGTGTTGCCGGCCATCTGGTGCAGGCCATCGATATTCTGGGTGATAACGGTTTGTAATAAATTCATCTCTTCAAGTTTTGCAAGACCCCTGTGTGCATCATTTGGTTGTGCCTGGGATATAACAGATCTCATCTCTTTTAAAAATTTATTCCAGACATCTGCAGGATTTTGTAAAAAATAATCGATGTGAGCATATTTCATGGGATCAATTTTTTCCCACAGGCCATTTTTTCCCCTAAATGGCGGAATTCCACTTTCCACGGAAATTCCGGCACCTGTTAATGCTGTTATTCTTTTTGCTGCTGCAATATCTTTTGCAGCTTTTTTGATTAAATTTTTCATCATATCCCCATACATATAAATGTTCAGGGAATAAACCCGCCAGAGCGGGCTTTCCCCACAACCCAACTCATTTTAAGTGGTGTCCGGGTAGAAAATTACAAGAAGCAAAATACGGAAAGTTTACTTGTTTTTTCCGCTATTAAAGAATAAATTTCTTGATTTTCTAAGTTTGCTTCGCCAAAAAAGTATACCAAGTATCTTCATGGGACCATCTTTTTATAATTTGAACATTACACAAAGATAATTTATGTGCAATATCTTTTACCTGACTGCGAAAAAGGCCTGATAAAATAAGCATTTTTTTCCCTGTTAAATTTTCAGGGGTTATTAAATCCTTCATAACATCATAATGGATATTTGCAATCACAAGATCCACGGGGCATAATATCATATCTTCGGCTTTCCCGCAAAGTGCCAGAATTTTATCATTAAAGTGGTTTAACCCTATATTTTTTTCTGCTGTTTTTGCAGCAAGAAAATTTAAATCAACGGCAATCACTCTGCTGGAACCTGAAGCTGCTGCTGCAAGGGCAAGAAGACCTGTCCCTGTTCCAAGATCAACAACAGTATCTATTTTGTTCATATCAAAAGCGATTTCAAGGGCATCAAGGCAATTATTAGTAGTGGGGTGGGTACCGGTACCAAAGACAATGCCAGGATCCAGGGTTATATGGATTTTGTTCTTATATGAATTTTCAGACTTTTCCCAGGGGGGTGTTATATAAAAGCCCCCTCTGCAAAATGAGGTTACGGCATCTCCCTGCCACTGATCATAGGTCATATTATAATTGTCCATGAGAATCATTTGGGGATTTACTGCTAAAAGATCCTCCACTACCTTATCTGATGGTTTGGAAAAAAAAAGAAAGGTGGAGCCGCTCTCTTCCCAGTTACCTATAAAGCTGCTTTCTGTGATATTATTTTTTCTGTTTAAACAACCCTCAAAATAATATATATATAGATCCTTATAGGGGCAGAGTCCTTTTTTTTGCAGATTCGTGGTTTCCATGATAACAACATCCATATGTTTTAAAAAAAGTATTCAGATCTCAGGCGAAAATTTTTCAAGCTGTGCGGTTAACCTTTAGCAGTTAGCTATTAGCCAAAATGATCACAGGATGTTTTGCTATAGATTTCCAGATAATAAATTTCACTGCGTTATCGGTCGTTGGAGTATTACAACACGCCTTCCTTCCTCTGGCCAAAGTGAAATGTATTATCTGAAAAGCTTCACCCACCGGGTGTTATTTCCTGGCACACAATTTGGAGAAATCAGCAGTTTCCCCTTGGCACTATTTGTTTTTTATTATTTTATCAAAGATATTAAAAGCAGCCGTAACAGCCTTGTTGTCAGCGGGAATCTCTATGGTGGGAGTTCCGCTTAAATCATATTGATAAATAGTTTCATCTTCCGGAACTGTCCCTGCAAAATCTATTTTGGCTTTTTTAAAAATTTCCTGAATTTCATCTGGGAGTTCACCCTTGACCTGATTGACAATAACACAGGCCTTTGCAACCCCGATGTTGAGCTTTTCAGCAAGTTCATTAATTCTTACAACCGCCTGGATGCCGCGCCTGGATGTATCTGCAACCATGAGAAGCAGGTCTACTCTTTTTGTTGTTAATCTGCTTATATGTTCCATCCCGGCTTCATTATCCATAACCACATAGGGATAGTTGCCGGTTAATTGTTCCAAAATTCCTGTTAAAATAGAATTGGCAGCGCAATAACATCCTTTTCCCTCTGGCTGCCCCATCACTATTAAATCATACTCACCAGCCTCCACAATGGCTGTTTCTAGTTTCATTGACATGAATACATCTTTTGTCATCCCTCTGGGAACACCTGTTTTCATCTCCTCGCGGGCGCTTCCCAATGTTTCTTCCACCTTAAGTCCGAGAACTTCATTGAAATTTGCATTGGGGTCAGCATCCACTGCAAGAATGGGGAATTTTTTTTTGGATACAAGATATTTGATCAGCATGCCGGCAATGGTTGTTTTCCCTGTACCCCCTTTGCCAGCCAGTGCAATTGTATAAGACATATAATCTTTTTCCTTAATTGTTTACGATTTTGAAATATTGTTGCTTTGTTTATGCTACTTTTACGTCGCTTTCAACAAATTATTTTACCACACATAGCTGCTGTAAGCTATATAAACTTTATTCCAATTGTCCATTACTGGTAAGGTTGATAAACAGGTGGCCATGGAGAATTATAAAAGAGGGGTTGTTCTTTTATATTGACTTTTAATTTTGTTGACGCATAAATGTATAAAAAACAAAAAAAATTTGTTATAATCAGAAAGAGTTAACTCTATGACACTACTGACTTTATAATCATTCCTCATCACAGGAAATATAAAATTGGCCACTCAAATTAAGGATATTTGAATAATGGATGAAAAAACGAATAAAATATTATTGGCAATTGATGCTTCTAATCAGTCAATGGAAGCTGTTAAATATGTGAGCAAGATGTTTCCTCCGGAACGGAGCAGCGTGGTCGTTTTTCATTCAATAAATAACGTCCCTGAAGTATTTTGGGATTTGGAAAAGAGTCCTGAATTTCATTCCAAAATTGTATTAATCAGGGCATGGGAAAGCGAACAGAAAAAAATTGTTAATGCCTTTATGGAAAAAGCGCACAATATTCTGCTTGACGCAGGGTTTTCCAAAGAAATGATAGAAATTAAAAAAAATGATCGAAAAAAAGGGCTTGCAAGGGATATCTTAAAAGAGTCGAGAGAAGGGTATAATGCAGTTGTAATAGGCCGCACAGGAACAAGTAAAATGAAAGATATCTTTTTGGGGAGTGTAGCTTTTAAATTAATA
>DAOWMW010000008.1 GCA_030642865.1 Desulfobacteraceae bacterium | reverse complement strand
TTTGACGGCGAATCTCCTGGGAGATACTGCAGATTTCATGGGCAAGATCAGGTGTAATAATAAACTCAGGGGGGATATGCCGCTGATAAAGTTTTTCAAGCCTTTTAATTTGGCTTGCTTTAAGTTTCCCTTTGTTTCCATATAATTTGTTCATATTTTTTCAACAGAGAGAGAATTTGATATTTTTTTAAAAACGAGATGTCTTGCTCCGTTGCCGCTTAGTGCTGAAACCGATGATAAAGCCTAAAAGCAATATGCCGGCTCCGCATGAACCTGCAGCAATATATTTATGGGTTAATTCTTTGTTAAGTTTTTCAATTTGCTCTGTATGCTCGGAAAGGTGAAGGCGCGTTTCGTCGTAATTTTCCTGAAGCTTAAAAAAACCTGCAGTCTCATCTTTTAATTTATTATATGATTTACGTAGTTCCTTATTCTGTTTTTGATAAGTATTAAGTTTTTTGGCGAGATCCCTGCTTTCCTGTCGAACCTCCTTGTTCTCTTCAAGTATGAGAGGAAATTTGGTTGCAAGTGCCCTGTGGAGTTTACGGAGTTGTTCCAGCTTAAGAGAATTCGGTTCGCTGGAGCTGATAAATCTGGTTAAAATCCATCCTTCACGGCCATTGGGGAGCTTTATTTGTGACCATTGAGTACCACGTTCGATTAATTCCACTGCATTGCCTGGTTTCAGCATTGCTATTATATTGTAGTCTGTTCCTGCCCCTGTCCTTATGTTGACCTTGATATCATTGGTAATATAGCAGGTCTCGGCTGATACGGCTGCGGAAAATAAAAGTATGAAAGTTACCAAAAGAATCAAGTGTTTCATAAATTGTACTCCTGTAAAATATGTTATTGATTCATTATTTTTGTCCGACATAGCTATTTAAAAGTGAATTTGTACTTTATAGCATAAAAAAAAAATAATGTAATGTCAAACAGATAAGATCTATATTATCCAATGCTTTAATGAAAATTGTTTTTCTGTTTACATTCAGTTATATCCAGGTTGACTGAATATTTTGTACGATAGTGTCGTGAAATCATTAATATGGAATTAGCTGGCTTGTCTTAAATAGCGGGAGACTTTTTTTTCATGCTTGAAAGGAAGGCTATATTGTGTCATAATTTATAAAATTTGGCACAAGTCCAGATGGAGGGAGGTGTATTGTAATACTCCAATTACCGATAACCGAGTGAAAATATTTATCTAACGGTTATAATTATAAAAAGTGCCAATTTTTTAATATAAACTTGTTGCGGAGATATTCAAATTTGGCGCTTTTGAATTTTGCAGAAATTTTGAACTCCCTGCTTTTTTTGATATACTAAGGTGTTGCTTTGGGTGAATTTGGCATTTTTTTTCTTCGGGCTGTTTTAGGGGGAGTATTTGCGGTGATTTTATCACGTTTTTTTTACCCTGATGCCCAGATTATTTACGTTATTGGCCTTGGAATCATATTGGTTGGGCTGGCCTATTTTGCCGATTATCTCAGGAATAGAAAATCACGCTGAATAAAAAAGATCAGGATCGTGAATTTATTTCATCCCCAATCCTAACTGATAACAGGAGCAAATTTAGTGAAACAGATTATTCTTGGTACGGCAGGGCATATTGACCATGGGAAGACAACTCTTGTTAAAGCCCTTACCGGGGTCGATACTGATCGGTTAAAGGAAGAAAAGCTACGGGGTATAACCATAGAGCTGGGATTTGCATCCCTTGACCTTTCTGCTGATTTGCATGTGGGGATCGTGGATGTGCCCGGGCACGAAAAATTCGTAAAAAATATGGTTGCCGGTGCCACTGGAATCGATATTCTGGTTTTGATAATTGCCGCAGATGAGGGGGTAATGCCGCAGACACGGGAGCATATGGAAATATGTACTCTTTTGGGAATTAAACATGGATTTGTGGCCCTGACAAAGATTGACCTTGTTGATGAAGAATGGCTTGAACTGGTGAAAGATGATGTGACTGATTTTACAAATGAAACTTTTTTAGAAGGTATGCCTATTGTTCCTGTTTCCTCTACTTCAGGCGAGGGTATCCCCAAATTTATTCAGACCCTTCAGGATTTAAGTGCTGATATCCCGTCCCATGCTTCTTCAGGTATTTTCAGGCTTCCTGTGGACAGGGTTTTCACGATTAAGGGATTTGGTACAGTTATAACAGGGACACTTATTACAGGCTCTGTAAATGTGGGTGATACCATAACGATATATCCCTCTTTGATAACTTCCAGGGTCAGGGGGCTGCAGGTACATGGCGAAAATGTTCAGACAGCTGTGGCAGGGATGCGCACGGCAATAAATTTTCAGGGGCTTGAAAAGGCTTCCATAAATCGTGGCGATATCCTTTCAATGCCAGGTTCTTTGAAACCGAGTTATATGATAGATGTTTCATTTCAATATCTTTCGAGCAACAGGAAATCTTTTAAAAATCGTACTCGTATCAGATTTCATGCTGGAACCAGCGAAATCCTGGGTATTATTTTGCTCCTTGATCAGGATGAGCTTTCTCCGGGCAAGGAGGCCATGGCACAGATAAGGCTTGATACTCCGGTTGTTCTTGTGAATGCTGACAGGTTTGTGATACGAAGCTATTCTCCCGTCCGTACCATAGGGGGGGGGTATGTTTTAAATCCTATTCCGCAGAAACATAAGCGTCATAAGCCTGATGTTTTGAAGATGCTCGACTCCATTGTTGATTCTTCTGATGATGAAATTATTTGTCATTCCATTGACGCTGCAGGTTTTAAGGGTGTTTCTTTTTCTGATCTCAAGATTATGGGAAATGTGAGCGAAAAAGCTCTGGATAATATTTTGTCAGGGTTTATGTCAAAAAGGATTGTTCTGTGTGCTGACAGGGAAAATAGAATTTATCTTCATAATAACGCTCTCGAAAAATTAAAAAAGGAAACATATGCTGTTTTAACCAGGTATCATGGGGCTAATCCTTTAAAAAATGGTATGCCTAAAGAGGAGCTTAAATCCAAGTTCCAATTTATACTGGAGCCCAGGCTTTTTAATTTTTTAATTACCAGAATGATAAAGGATAAGGATATAATATCCGAAGAAGAGTTGGTTCGTCTTCCATCCCATACTGTTTCCCTTGGAGTTGATCAGACTGAGTTAAGAGAAAAAATTATTACGTTTTATGAGAATGCTCCCCTTACGCCTCCTTATTTTAAGGATGTAATAAAAACGTTAAATATAGATCACAAGAGGGGGCTGGATATACTAATGGTTATTCTGGAGCAGGGGCATGTCGTAAAAGTTAAGGAAGATTTGTATTTTTATACAAAGCATGTGGATGATTTAAGAAAAAGGATGGTCGATTTTCTTAAGCAGAATGATGAAATGACGACTCCGCAGTTTAAAGTACTGGCTGGAGTTTCTCGAAAATATCTCATCCCCTTAATCGAGTATTTTGATTCTGAAAATGTGACCATACGTATCGGTGATATTCGTAAATTGCGACGTTCTTAGGATTCGATCGAAAATAAATTGGCAATTTTAAGTGTTGAGGCGCCTGCCTGACAAGGCGTGAAAACGCAGGAATATCAAGCTATTTATACGTTTTCGTAACGCAGTCAGGCAGGATGGATCGACGCTTAAAATGCTAAGTTATTTTTGAGCGAGCTCTTAGGATTGGGGATGAAATAAATTCACAATCCTTAACCATTTATTAAGATGTGGGGTGTGACAGGATGGAAGGATTTAAAAGCTTTGCTGTAAAACGTATTATGATTGGAATAATTCTGGTTATATCGGTATTATGGATAATAGGTGCTGCAACAGGTTTTTTAGAGAAAACAGAATATGCCAGGGTGCCCACGAAACCGGATGCAGAATCTGTTGATGCGATGGACTCCCACATGGATGAAGAACCAGCAGATATTTTGCCGATGAAAACTGATGAGATTGATTTTCATCCGGTACCACATCCTGTTGAGTCGAAAAAAGTTTCCCAACACCCTCTTGGCCCATCTGAAAAAGTTCCTGAGCATATTGCCGCACCAGCAGAACCAGCCAGGGGAGGGCTGCATGGAATTCCAGATAGTGGAGGAAATAATGTTGTCGGGGTTGAATTCGTAGCTGCGATTATACGTCCTTTAGCCTATGAGCTGAATCAAAGGTTCTGGGGCTGGCGGCCCAATGATATTTTGAATTTTACGGATAATATTAATAATTTTCAGTTGGGTGTCCTTGAAGTTACACGGAGAACTGCAGTTGTTCTTGCTGAGAGAATAGCACGGACAGGGGCAAGCGTCTCCTTTGACGAGAACCTTGAACAGGCCATGAACTGGTTCATGGTGAAACCTGAGCGTTACTGGTTCCCTTCCCCTGAATCAAAGTATCGTGCCGGCCTTAAGTGGTTTTCGCTTTATATGGAAAAATTAAAAAGAGGTGAAGCTTCTTTTTATAACAGGGCAGACAACCTGTTGCCCCTTCTCAAGACCTATCAGAATCTTCTTGGAAGCTGTGATGAGAACCTGGTCAAGCAAAAAGAAGATGATGGGTCTGAAGTAAGTTTTTTTAAATCTGATGATTACTTTTTTTATGCAAAAGGTGTGGCAAGTGCGTTGCTGATAATTCTTGAGGCGACTGAAAAAGATTTTTACGGGATTTTACATTCACGTAACTCTTTAGACGGACTTCACCATGCCATTTCAATGTGCCGTATGGCTTCAGAGCTTGAACCATGGATAATTACAGATAGTGACTTTGCTGGTATTCTTGCCAATCACCGTGCGAATATGGCGGCACCCATAAGTCATGCCCGATTTTATCTGAGCGTTATTATTCGAACTCTGTCAACATAGCCGCAATGCTGTTGTGGTATAATATTCCCTGGTTAGTGAGTTTGCATCTGTTTTTATTTGTTTGTATAAACTTCAGTTTTTCCAGGGTTTTTATGGGGTCATGGAATTTTTTTAAAAAATCTGTCTTGAATTTTTGATTGAAATTGAGCAGATTAAACCCGTTTGTTTCCCTGAGACCCAGTAAAATTTCTTCGGTCATTCTCTGGTTTTTATTTAACAGTTCTTTTCCTTCTACAGGGAGTTCTTCTCTTTTGAGACTTTTGATGTACTCTTTTACGCTGGATATATTTTTATAACGGACAGGTTCGATAAATGAATGGGCAGACGGACCCAGGCCGATGTAGGGAACCGATGACCAGTATTTTCTGTTATGCCTTGATCTATAATCGGAGCAACTAGTACCAAGGGCATAATTCGATATTTCATAGCGCGTATACCCTTTTGAGGCCACAAAAGATGTTGTCAGGTTCATTAGGTTGCAGATCCTTGACTCCGGCATGGGACGGAAGTCTTTTTTTTGGAGTCTTTTTCCCATTTCTGTGCCAGGCTCAAATGTGAGCATGTAGCAGGATAAATGGGTGGGCTCCAGGTTAACCCCCTGTTGCAGATCCTTGAGCCACATTTTTTCCGTTTGCCCGGGAATTCCATAGATGAGATCGATATTTATGTTTTCAAAGTCGCATTTACGGGCAATCTCAACTGCGTATGCACCTTCCTTTCCTGAATGGAGTCTTCCCAAAAATTTCAGGTTTTTGCAGTCAAAGGACTGTACCCCCAGGGTTAAGCGGTTTATTCCCGCCATTTTAAACTGTTTGAGGTTCTCTCTGTTTAAGGTTGCCGGATTTGCCTCCATGGTTATTTCGGCATTGGAATCAAGATTAAATGCCGCTGCAGTCTTATCTATGATTTCGGCAATCGACTCTGGGGGTAAAATGGAAGGGGTTCCCCCTCCTATGTAGAGTGAGTCAAATTTCAGATGCTTGCCTGGTGATAGAATAATCTCCCGGCTCAATGCGTTTAAAAACTCTCCTTTAAATGACAGGTCGGTAATGGAAAAAAAATCACAATAAGAGCATTTGCTTAAACAAAACGGGATATGAATATAAATCCCGGCGGGTTCATCCTGTGGCTCTTTTATTATAAAAGCTTCTTTTAAAGGTGGTAAATTCATCTTTTTCAATTGCAGTTCCCATGGTTTTCATCAGGCTCAGGTAGTAATGAATATTATGAATTGTATTAAGACGATAGGAAAGGAGCTCTTTTGACAAAAACAGATGTCTCAGGTATGCTCTGGAGTAATTTTTACATGTATAACATGAGCATCCCGGCTCAATGGGGTTTGTGTCATTTTTGAAACGTGAATTAACTATATTGATTTTCCCAAAATTTGTGAAGAGTTGTCCATTTCTGGCATTTCTTGTGGGGAGTACACAATCGAACATATCTGCACCCATCCCCACCAGCTCCACAAGATCCTCAGGGGTTCCGACCCCCATTATATATTTTGGTTTTGAATCAGGAAGGAGGGGGAGGGTGAAATCAGCAATCTCGAACATCTGATCTTTTGGTTCCCCCACGCTTAGTCCCCCCAGGGCATATCCTGGAAAATCGATTTCTACAATACTTTCAACAGATTCAGCACGCAGATCAGTATACATTCCTCCCTGAACAATTCCGAATAATGCATTATCCATTTCAGTCTTTTCCATCCACATGGTTTTGCATCTTTGCGCCCATCTGGAGGTTAACTCCATTGCTTCTGTAACCTTTTTTCTGGCGGCCGGGTACTCGATGCAGTGATCAAGGCACATCAAAATATCGGAATTAAGGGATATTTGAATCTCTATAGCTTTTTCCGGGGTGAGATCATGCTTTGAACCGTCGATATGGGATTGAAAAATAATACCTTGCTCGGAAATTTTGTTAAGTTTTGCCAGTGAAAAAATTTGAAACCCGCCGCTGTCTGTTAGTATGGGGCCGTTCCAGTGCATAAATTTATGAAGACCGGAAAAAAGCTGGATTATGTCACAGCCGGGACGGAGATACAGGTGATAGGTATTGCCGAGAATTATTTGGGCACCTGCAGAGGTAAGCTCTTCAGGGGTGATGGATTTGACGCTCCCCAGGGTTCCCACCGGCATAAATGCAGGTGTCTTTATTGTGCCATGGAGGGTATTAAGGAGGCCGCTTCTTGCCCTGCCTGACGTTGTTGCTTCTACTTTAAACTTGAACATTATAACCCCATATAACAAAATTCAGCCCATTGCTGAAATTTATCAAGCTGTGCGGTTAGCAGTTAGCTATTAGCCAAGATGATCACAGGATATTTTGCTATATATTTTAACCCACTGGGTGTTATTTCCTGCTGACGTAATACCTCGGTTTTTCCCGGAATTTATTATCTAACCAATTATCTACCCTGTCAACTTCGCCTAAACAATAAACATGGCATCTCCGTAGCTGTAAAATCTGTACCTGTGCTTAATTGCAGTTTCATAGGCCTGCAAAATATTTTTTCGTCCAGCAAAGGCGGATACAAGCATTAAAAGTGTCGATTTTGGAAGATGAAAATTCGTTATGATTCCATCCACAATTTTAAATTTGTAACCGGGATAGATAAAAAGATCGTTGGTTCCCTTTCCAGGAGGAATAGATGGATTATCTTTTGAGAGGTATTCCAAAGTACGAACAGATGTGGTCCCCACAGTGATAACACGATTCCCTTTTGTCTTTGCTGCATTGATTGTTTCCGCAGCAAAATCTGAAACCTGATATCTTTCGGAATGCATTTTATGCTCCCTTATATCACTGACCCGTACAGGGATAAACGTACCGTATCCCACATGAAGTGTGATTTCGACTATTTGTATCCCTTTTATTTTTATTCTATCAAGGAGAGAATCAGTAAAATGGAGTCCTGCTGTGGGGGCTGCAATGGCTCCATGGGAGGATGCATAGACAGTCTGGTATGATTCTCTGTCATTAGTAACCGAATTTTTTCCTTCCCTTTTTACATATGGTGGTAGAGCTGTCTCGCCAATTTGGTAAAGAATTGTTTCAAAATTTTTCGGGGATGAAAATTTAACTCTGTAGAGCTCTTTGTTGCAGCTTATGATTTTTCCTGTGACCCCCTTCTTAAAATAGAGGGTAGCTCCTGGTTTTGAGCGTTTAGATGATTTTACCAGGCATGTATAAGTCGGATCGGTCTTATCTCTGGAGGTGGGGGTGGAATAATCGAGGATAAGGAGTTCTACTTTCCCCCCTGTATCTTTGGCTCCGTAAAGTCTTCCTGGAATAACTCTGGTATTGTTTACAACGAGAATGTCAGAGGGGAGAAGCAAGTCGACAATCTGATTAAATCTGTGGTGGTTTGTATCCCCTGTTTTTCGATTGAGCAAAAGAAGGTTTGAGCAATCCCGTTGCCCTGCAGGTTCCTGTGCTATAAGTCCATCAGGGAGATCATAATCATAATTTTCTATGGAGTTCATTTAGATTGTTCCGAAGCAGAGCATTACTAATCCAGCCACTAAAAGGAAAAAGCCGGTTTTCTGTAAAGTTGCTTCCCGCATCTCACAAAACTTTTTAAGCCAGGTTTTCATTTTTGCTGGACAGATAAAATATGGAAAACCTTCTAAAATAAGTACCATACCCAAGATGCATAAAAAATATTTCATTGTGTTTCCTGCAGGAGGTATTCGTAACGGACATGGGGTTTCCAGAAAATTATTTTTAGTATAAGATAGTTCAGATAAAATTTTTCAAGCTGTTAGGTTAGCCTTTGGCGGTTAGTATATTAGCCAAAATGATCACAGGATATTTTGCCATAGATTTTCACCCACGGGTGTTATTTTCTGCTGACGTAATACCTCGGTTTTTCAAAGTAGGAGCGGATTCCATATCCGCAGGGCAGAAATGGATTCTGCCCCTGCCCGATGCCATACCCAAACTGCTGATTCTATACTTTTTCTGAAATATTGCTGATATAATTTTTTAATATGTTTTCATTATCCCGTTTTGTAATTTGTCCAGGAAGCTTTGCCATGGCCATACCAAAGGCTGTATCAATCAGCTCGGAGCGAAAAGTATTTTTTGCCTGTGCAATATAATTATTACTTTTTTGATGCGCGGCTTTTAGCATCAGCATACTTTGATTTTCAGCATCTTTTAGTATTTCAAGCTTTGTTTTTTCTCCATTCGCAATAATTTTTTCTTTTATTTCAGCAAGCCGCAGATTGCTTTTTTCTATTTTTTCATTGGTTTCGTCAATATCTGCGACTGTTTTTATTTTTTCTTTTTCCAGCAGATCTATTTCTGACGCAATATCATTAGTGCAGCTTTCAAGAAAGTTCAATAAAGGGGCTTTGCCGAATTTAATTGTTAGAAAAAGAATAATTCCAAAATTTATCCACATTAAAACAGTGTCGTAAACAGGCCGCCAGCCGTTGTTTGCTTCAGCTGCCAGTGAAGATGTGGAGGAAAAATGTAAAAAAAGAATAAGAAAAATTAAGCAGGGTATTGATAGGATACGTAATCTTTTCACAGTTCAAGCCTCCGGCTTAATGCTTTTTCCATTATGTTCATAGCAAGTATTTCTGCCTCTTTTTCGATACTTTTTCTTGCATTGGATATCTGGTAATTAACATCTGCTTCTATTTTTTCTTTAAAGGAAATAATTTTATTTTTCGAAATTTCCATGATCTCTGCAGCCTGAAAAGTTCCAGTATCTTTTAGCTGTTCAGTAACTGCAAAAGCTTCTTTTTTTGCTGTTGCTTCCTGGTCATATATAAGTTCAAGCATCCCCTGCAGCTTTTTTTTATTTTCTTTTGTTTTTTCTTTAATGGTTTCAATATGGCTGTCTCTTTGTTTCATTTGAGACTTTAAAGGGCGAAACATTAAACGATTCAAGAGAAAAACAAAAACCAAAAAGGAAATTAGCTGAATAATAAGAGTTTCATTAATAGTGATAAGGGCAATATTACTGATAATTTGCATAAATAACATTCCTTTGCGTGTAGATTAAAAATGTTAAAATCTACCAATGCTAAACAACAAACAAAAGAAGTAATGCTACAACAAGGGCATAGATTCCTGTTGATTCAGTTACAGCCTGGCCAACAAGCATTGTTCTTGTTAAAAGTCCTGCTTCTTCAGGATTTTTTCCTATTGCCTCGCATGCTTTTGCCGCTGCCATTCCTTCCCCTACACCAGGACCGATTGCACCAAGACCCATAGCAATACCAGCTCCTAAGTATGACGCAGCTTTTATTATTTCGATACCTTCTATTGCCATTATGTTCCTCCTGTAATTTTATTCAAATTAAAAATATAATCGTATGTATAATCGTATGAAAAACCGATTTTTTGCTGAACAACTTGTGTTATTTATAATTGCCTTCTAAACAACAAAAATTAAAACCAGAGATACAACAAGGGCATATATTCCTGTTGATTCGGCAACAGCCTGGCCAACAAGCATCATCCTTAATATGACTCCTGAAGATTCTTCGTTCCTTGCAATCCATTTTACTGCGCTTCCTGCGGTGCTGCCCTCTCCAATACCTGGACCGATTGCTCCGATTCCCATGCATAAACCGGAAGCCAAAAGAGCCATGGCCGGAACAATTGAATCTGATGCAGGAAAGGTTTTGAATAAAAGAATAAAACCTACCAGGAGGCCGTATATGGCAGTGGTTTGTGTAACAGCCTGGCCAAGAAGCATTGATTTGGTTAAAAGTGAAACTGTTGATGGGGTTCTTGCAACCCCTTCACAACTTGCTCCGGCAACAAGTCCCCCGCCTACGCCTGAACCGATGGCACCGATTCCTGATGCAAGCCCCGCCCCCAGAACAGCAGCCCAGGTAGGTGATACAGGGCTTTGGGAAAAATTTGAAAAAAGGAGAGCAAAAGATGTCATAAGGGCAAATATGGATGGAGTCTGGCAGACTGCCGATCCTATCAGCATATTGGTAACCAGGCTGGCACTTGCTTCAGGCTGTCTGGCCATGCCAAGGCATGCTTCCCCTGCGGGAAACCCGGATCCTATACCGGATCCTATGGCACCAAAGCCGATACAGATACCCGAAGAAAAGAGAACTATTACTGTTATAAAAGAATCTGCTGTAAAATTGGAAAAAAGTAGTACCATGGCAACAACCAGTGCAAAAATTGCTGCTGATTCAGCAACTGCCTGCCCCACAAGCATACTTTTAAAAATATCACCGGCCATTTTCGGGTTCCTGGCAATTCCTTCATTTGCCTTGCCGGCTGTATATCCTTCACCAACCGCAACTCCTGTTGCGCCCAAGCCCATGGCAAGCCCGGCTCCTGAAAAAGCTGCTACCTTGGCCCAAATTTCTATATCATAAACCATAGTCTATTGTACCTGTACGGAAATGTATACGATGGTTAGCATTGTAAAGACAAATGCCTGAATTGTACCAACAAAAAGTCCGAAAAATGCATTAAGAAAAGGGGGCAAAATAATACTGTAAGTAAGATAGGAAACCACAAGTATTATAATGGATCCGCCCATGATGTTTCCAAATAAACGGAAGGAAATCGAAATTACTTTTGCCAGCTCACCGATTAAGTTCAATGGCATCATGAAAAAAATCGGTTCAAAGTATGCGCTCATATACCGCTTAAAGCCCTTGACTTTTATTCCCATGTAGTGAGCAATGCAAAATCCCATAATTCCAAGGGCTAATGGTGTGTTTAAATCTTTTGTTGGTTCTTCAAGGTGGGGTATTATTCCAAGCCAGTTTGAGAGCATTAAAAACATAAAGAGAGCGCAGGTGAGAGGGGCATATTTTTTACCGATCTCTTCACCAAGGGAATCTACGGCAAGATTGGACAATTGGTCCACAAATAATTCTCCTACAACTTGTAGTTTCCCTGGAATAATACCCTTTTTTTTTACGGCAAGATAACCGAATACCAAAATAGCAGCAAAAACTATCCATGACATAAGAATAGGTTCAATATTAAATGTCATGTCGCGTCCTAAAAAAGGGATTATTAATTGATGTAATTTACCAAGTTCATTCATTTTTTTATAAAACCTGTTTTTTTCCTGGTTGATAATATTATCTTTGCCATATGTTCAGATAAAATTAATATTTGAACTGAAAAAATGCCGATAACAGTAGCAATTAAATTGATTTCAGCCATTTTAATGGCAAAAAAAATTGGAATTCCCATGATAATATATCTGAAATATACAGAACCAAGGGAAATTATAAAAGTTTTTCCCCTGGTATGTCCAAGCCTTAATGGAATGGTTTCTCCCATCAATACAAAGTTTAGTATGCTGGCCAGTGTTCCCATGATAAGGCCTTTGCCAGCGGGTTTATAGCCTGCAAAAATAAAACATGCAGCAAACATGATAGCTGCAAACAGGACAATAGAGCAATACTTTTTTTGAGTTTTTCTAACTGGTCCCATCATTTGCTATTTTCCTGCTGATTCTTTTTTTTCGGTTTATCGTCAATTATATCGAGAATTTGCCTGTAGACTGTATTTGCGCCGCCTATTATTCCGAGTATAATAAATATTGTTGTAAAAATACCCCTTGTTTTAAGCCATTTGTCCAGATACAATCCAATGAAAAAGCAAAAAACAAGGCATCCTGCCATGGTAAGGCCGAGCTGCATTACGATTGTCAGGTTTTCATAAATACTTCCTGCTGGTTTAAAGCTTATTATTTTTTTTCGGTGCCTTTGCATTTTAATAAATCCGCATTTTAACAAACCCGCATTTTTTTAATGGTGCCTGAACAAAAAGTTATGGTTTTCCCTGGAACATTGAATATATGGGGTTGGTTCTATCCTGGTTCATCAGGTACTCAGAAGCTGAGCTATGGTGAAATTTAAAAAATTATGGTTGTTTGAGCAGGAGCGAGTTTTCGAGGTTTTTAAATTTTATTATAGCTCAGTGCATGGCCGAAATTAGAGCCAAATACGAGTATATCCCACTTTCCATGGAGCTAATTTGTAAGACCAATCCGTATATTAAAACGGAATATCTATAACATTGTTTTTTTAAAACGTCAAGGTGTTATGTTAAGGGCTATCCCAAAAATGACTTAACATTTTAAGCGTCGATCCATCCTGCCTGACTGCGTTACGAAAACGTATAAATATCCTGATATTCCTACGCTTTCGCGCCTTGCCAGGCAGGCGCCTCAACACTTAAAATTGCCAATTTATTTTTGGGCGAACCCTAAGGGTCAGGGTTTGGGGTAAAAAAGTTGTGTGGTTTCAGGACTTGAACATTCTATCTTTATAGATATCAGGATAATTTCTATTAAAAGTGGATAGCATATAATGGCAGCAGCAAAAAAAAATAATACATTTGTGACTATTTTGGGTTCGGGAACCTGTGTCCCCTCACTGGCCAGAAGTTCCTGCAGCGTACTTTTGAATGTTGGAGGGGTGAATCTTTTGTTCGATTCCGGCGCAGGTACAATCCAGAGACTTCTTCAGGCGGGGGTTGGTATCTTTGATCTTTCCTATCTTTTTTTGAGCCATTTTCACCCGGACCATTCAGGTGAGGTTGCATCTCTTTTTTTTTCGATGAAATATCCTGAGCAGCGGAGGAGACCCCTTTGTTTTGTCGGGGGGAGGGGACTTGTTCAATTTTATTCCGGCTTAAAGGGGGTCTATGGAAATTGGATAGATCCAGGTCCAGATATCTTAAAATTGATTGAGATGGATAATCTGGACTTTGACAGGATTGTTTTTGAAGATTTTACTTTGGTGTCGGCTCCTGTTTCCCATAATCCTGAAAGTATTGCTTATAAAGTATCAGATATGAATGGAAAATCTTTTGTATATTCAGGGGATACGGATTTTTCCGAAAATTTGATTTCTCTGTCAAAAGATGCGGATCTTTTGATTTGTGAATCAGCTTTTCCTGATGATTTAAAAGTACCCGGGCACCTGACACCTTCCCTTGCAGGTAAAATTGCAACACGGGCTAATGTAAAAAAACTTGTTTTGACCCATTTTTATCCTGAATGCGAAGGGGCTGATATAAAAGGGGAGTGTCGTAAAACATATTCCGGTCCACTGGTTCTTGCAAAAGATCTCATGGAAATGAGATTGTAGTGAACATAAGGATCGTGAATGTTATAAATTACCCAATCCTAAGGGCTCGCTCAAAAATAACTTAACATTTTAAGCGTCGATCCATCCTGCCTGACTGCGTTACGAAAACGTATAAATATCTTGATATTCC
>DAOWMW010000093.1 GCA_030642865.1 Desulfobacteraceae bacterium | reverse complement strand
GTCCGTTATAAATTTTTCGATTTCTTCTGTGGAATAGCCAAGTTCTCCCAGAATCTCCACTGTTTGTTCACCTTGTTCAGGGGATGGAAAACGTATTTCAGGGAATTCTCCATTACTTCGTATGGGATTATTAACAAAGGTGATTTTCCCGTATTTTGGGTGATCCTGTTCCACAAGACAGCCCCGTTCTTTAACATGGGGGTCATTCATGGCGTCCTGGACAGAATAGACGGGGGCGCATGGTATGGCGGCTTCGCGCAATTTTGCAATAATATCATCTTTTTTAAGTTTGATCATAACATCCTGTACCAGGCCATCAAGTTCATCCCTGTTAGCTACCCTGCCGGAAATATCCTCAAATTTTTTCATTTCGGAAAGTTCTTTAAGGTCAAAGGTCTTGCAAAATCTTTTCCAGAAATGATTAGCTGATACGCCTATAAATACAGTACCATCTGATGCGTTGTAAACCCTGTATGGGCAAAATGGGGCAAACCCTGATCCCCATCTTTTGGGAACCTCCCCTGTCATGGAGCAGAGGGCAACAAAGGGTGACATCCATGAAAGGGCTGTTTCAATGAGACTGATATCTATTCTTTGGCCTTCGCCTGTTTTTTGTCTTTCTAAAATGGCCTGGAGAACAGCTATGGCAAGATACATTCCCGAACCCATATCAACAATGGAAGGACCGATGCGAACAGGGAGTCTGTCCTGATCTCCTGTGGCTTCCATGATTCCGGACATGGCCTGGGCAACAACATCGTAGCCCCCCAGATTTTTATAGGGTCCTGTCTGACCAAAACCTGATAATGAGCAGTAGATGATACCAGGATTTATTTTTTTTACATCTTCATATCCGAAGCCCAGGCGTTCAAAAGCGCCTGGAGTAAAATTTTCAATGAGAACGTCTGCTTTTTCAATGATTTTCCAGGCTATTTTTTTTGCTTCATCTTTTTTTAAATCAAGGGAGAGCGCCCGTTTATTTCTGTGAACCACAGCGGCATAAGCTCCTTTGTTCAAAATTCTGAAAACATCAGGATTGGGACTTTCAATTTTGATGAGATCCGCTCCTGCATCTGCTAACATCATGCATCCGTAAGGGGCTGACAGGGCATGGCTGAAATCTGCAACTACTATACCGTCTAATGCTAAAGTCTTTTTTGTTCCCATGTGCTATTTTCTCCTCGTAATTTTTAAACTAAAAAAATAAATCAGATCATTATATTATGCCTTTTAAGACAGAATTTATGTCTTTTACAACAACATTTTATAATAATGACATAGCGGGAATATATCAATAAAAATTTTTTTTTGTGCAAAAAAAAGGGAAAGTACAACTGTACTCTCCCTTTTTTAAGAAATTATTTCAGGAACCCGTTACAAGTTTGTCCTATCATTATTCAGATGGTAATATTTAGGGCTCGCTATATCGCACCTGTTGCTCCCATAACAGCGATTATCTGTCCTGTTACAAAATAAGAATCTTCAGAAGCAAGGAAAATAGCCATGGGAGCCACGTCTTCGGGCTGTCCCATACGCTGGATTGTAGAGGTTGCTGCAAGTTGTTTGTAAAACATGTTCCGTACTTTTTCGGGCATTGAATCTGTCAGTGCAGTCTGGGCTGCAGGGGCAATTGAATTAACGCAGATTCCATATCTGACAAGCTCTTTGGCATTTGAAAGGGTCAGGCCGATAATTCCGGCTTTGGCAGCGCTGTAGTTTGCCTGGCCGATATTACCATATATTCCTGCCGAAGATGTCATGTTAATGATTCTGCCCTTGATCTTGTTTTCTATCATATATTTGATTGCTGCCTGGGAGTTTAAAAAAGCAGCCTTGAGATGAACAGTAATAACATCATCAAAATCCTCTTCTTTCATCTTGTTAATAAAGCCATCCCTTAATATACCGGCGTTGTTTATCATTACATCTATTTTTCCGAATTCACTCACTGCTGTGTTCACCAGTTTTTCGGCAACCTCTTTTGTTCCGACTCCGGCAATAACCGCTGTTGCTTTTCCGCCCTGTGCCTTGATTCCATTTACAACTTCATTGGCTGAATCATCAATGTCATTGACAACAATAGAAGCACCTTCTTTAGCCATTTCTATTGCAAAGCCTTTACCTAATCCTCTTCCAGAACCTGTGATTACTATGGATCGTCCGTCTAATTTCCCCATTATAAAATCTCCTTGGATTGTTTTTTAAATCTGTACACGTATTATAATATTATGATAAAGGTAGGTATTTATAATATTATGATAAAAGCAGGCATCAAGAATACCTTTATAACCACCAGCTTTTGGTTACGCTATACTAAATATTTGTTCAAGGCAAGAAAATTTAAAATGGAGATGAAATAATTCACCTCCGTTTTAAAATAAAAACTGATGACAACTATATCTTAAAAACCTCAGAGCACAGCTCGCCAAACTCCCCAAGGTTTTCACATACATGAATTCCGTTTTTCTTCATGGCGGCTACTTTTGCCTGGCCTGTTCCGCTTTTACCGCTGATTATGGCACCGGCATGTCCCATGCGTCTTCCCGGAGGCGCTGTTAATCCTGCGATGAAACCAACCACAGGTTTTGTAACATTCTTTTTAATATAATCTGCGGCTTCTTCTTCTGCACTCCCTCCGATCTCTCCAACCATGGCTATACCTTTGGTTTCAGGATCCTTTTCAAATGCTTCAAGGCAATCAATAAAGTTTGTGCCGTTTACAGGGTCTCCGCCAATTCCTATGCATGTTGTCTGGCCTATACCTTTTAAGGTTAACTGGTGAACAACCTCATATGTCAGGGTTCCTGAACGGGAAACAACTCCAATGGGGCCCCCTGGTTTATGAATGGGTGCAGGCATTATTCCGATTTTGCATT
This sequence comes from Desulfobacteraceae bacterium, assembly GCA_030642865.1. GTDB lineage: Bacteria > Desulfobacterota > Desulfobacteria > Desulfobacterales > BuS5 > DAOWMW01. Next base: position 3,000 of record DAOWMW010000093.1, on the reverse strand, counting down.
CTCCAGGTGTTATTATTCCAGGACAGTTGGGACCTATTAAGCGTGATCCTGTTTTTGCCAGATGATTTTTAACCTTCATCATATCTAAAACCGGAATCCCTTCAGTTATTGCAATTATGATATTGATCCCCGCATCTGCAGCTTCCATAATAGCATCTGCTGCAAATGGCGGGGGAACAAAGACCATACTGCAATTTGCCTTTGTTTCATCAACTGCATTTTTTACAGTATTGTATATGGGCACATCGTCCATTTTTTGCCCTGCTTTTCCTGGGGTAACACCGGCCACAACATTCGTCCCATATGTAATACACTGCTGTGTATGGAATTTTCCTTCTTTGCCGGTTATTCCCTGCACAACAAGACGCGTTTCTTTGTTTACAAATATGCTCACGATTGTATCCTTTTTTAATCCAAATTTCAGTGGTGTCCGGTTAGGTAATTGCGAAAACAAAATAGCCAAAATAGACAAAATACGGGAAGTTTAATTGTTCTTTCCGCTATTAAAGAATAAATTTCTTGAATTTCCAGGTTTGCTTCACCAAAATTGCGAAACTCCCTTGTGCCTCGCTCAAACAATCGCATTTTTTTGGCTACGCTGCATTACGAAATTTATTCAATACGCTACAAAAACAAGTAAACTTCCCTTTCGCAAGATTCTAACCGGGCACTACTGTCCCAATTTAGGCGTTTGCAAACTCTGCTATTTTTTGCGCAGCATCCTTAATATCTGTTGCTGTGGTCAGATTAAGGCCTGAATCTGCAAGTATTTTTCTCCCCTCTTCAACGTTGGTCCCTTCCATCCTGACAACAACGGGGATATTGATTCCTGTTTTTTCGGCGGCCTGAACAACCCCTTGTGCAAGGACATCACAGCGTAATATCCCGCCAAATATATTTATGAGTATTCCCTTGACATTTTTATCGCTGAGGAGAATTTTGAATCCGTTTTCCACCATTTCGGCATCTGCTCCGCCACCTACATCAAGAAAATTGGCAGGTTTTGCTCCGGCAAGCATGATTATATCCATGGTGGCCATGGCCAAACCGGCACCGTTGACCATATTCCCCACATTACCTGAGCCCCCCAGGTTGATATAATTCAAGTTATATTTTGAAGCTTCAACTTCAAGGGGATCCTCCTCGTCAAAATCACGGTATTCAAGAATATCCTTATGACGGTAGAGGGAATTTGAATCTATATCCATTTTAGCGTCAAGTGCGACAACGGTATCATCTCCTGTAATCACCAGGGGATTTATCTCAAGGAGGGAGCAGTCATAATCAATAAAAAGATTGTAGAGATTTTTGAGCATTCCTGAAAATTGTTTTATAATGGGAGCAGGAAGATTAAGGCCATATGCAACTGCCCGTAAATGGTAGGCCTGAATCCCTAAAAGGGGGTCTATATGGACCTTGATAATTTTTTCAGGTGTTTTTTCCGCTACTTCTTCAATATCCATCCCACCGGCTTCACTTGCCATGATCACGTTGCTGGCTGTTTGCCTGTCCGGAATAATGCTTAAATAAAGTTCTTTTACAATGTTAAGCCCCTGTTCCACGAGAACCTTTTTAACCAGTCTTCCTTCTGGTCCTGTCTGGTGCGTGACAAGGGTCATACCTATAATTTCCGAAGCTGTTTTTTCAACTTCTTCCAGGGAGCCGGCAAGCTTTACCCCGCCACCTTTTCCACGGCCCCCGGCATGGATCTGGGCTTTAACAACAACAGGGAAGCCGCCAAGTTTTTCAGCAGATGTTTTTGCGTCATCCTGATTAAAAGCGACACTCCCTTCAGGGATGGGAACCTTATATTTTTTGAATAGCTCTTTTGCCTGGTATTCATGTATTTTCATAAATTTTTTTCCGCTTTTTTGTAACTATAGATTGTCGGATAATAAATTTCACTAATATACTGGGCTGTAACTCTGTGGAATTAATGATCTGACGTAACTGCTCAGCTACACTGATTCAGTATCCTGTTGCTGTAGATATTAGCTGAGTAGTTACGATCTGACAATCTATAGCTGAACAGTTACGTTTTTTTATCCTATTACGCAGAGAATATCACCTTTTGCCACATTGTCTCCAACTTCACAAACTATCTCTTTGATGGTCCCGCCCACAGGTGAGGGTAGGGCATTTTCCATTTTCATGGCTTCCAGGACCAGAACAGTATCCCCTTTTTCCAGGGTATCCCCCACCTTTTTTCCTATTGCCACTATTAAGCCTGGCATGGGTGCGGCAAGCCTTGTACCCGAGGCTGCTGATTTGGAAGATTTTGATTTTGCAGGCTGGGGTTCCGGGTTTTGCTGGACCGGAGCCGGAGCCTGGATTGGCTGAGGGGCTGCCTGTGCCGGATATCCCCCTGTTATTACTGGATGCCCCCCTGGCTCATCAACCTGAACCTCGAAATGATCCTCATCAATAAAAACATTAAATGTCCGGGTGTTTGCACTTTTGGGTGGAACATCTTTTTCAACTTTTTCAATAAGCTTCCCTGCCTTTGCTTTGGCAACAAGCTCCATCTCTTTTTTTGCTTCTTCAAGTGTTTTAGGTTTAACCTCTTCGGGTGGTTCTTCTTTGCCGTATTTCCAGTTTAAAAATTTCTTTCCCGTAACAGGGTACAAAGCATAAAGGATAAGATCATCCTGATCTGCAGCAAGACTTCCTATTTCTTCTTTTGCCTTTTCAAGCTCAGGTGCAAGCACTTCTGCCGGCCTGCATGTGATCGGTACTTCCCCTCTTGGGTATCCCTTTAGAGCTTTTTTTTGTACCTCCGGATCTATTGGGACTGCGGTTTTTCCATAAAGACCGTAACAAAGGTCCTTGACCTGCCCTGTTATCATCTTGTATCGATCGTTTTCATCGTCAAACAGAACATTGTTGACTGTCTGAACCCCAACTATCTGGCTTGTGGGGGTTACAAGGGGGATTTGTCCCAGTTCTTTTCTTACTCTTGGAAGCTCTTCGAATACTTTGTCCAGTTTGTCAAGGGCATCC
>DAOWMW010000217.1 GCA_030642865.1 Desulfobacteraceae bacterium | reverse complement strand
TTTTTGAGTTTGTAAATTTCCTATTATGTTTCCAGACTGAATTCCTTCTGAATCAAAAAAACTTTCCCAATAGCTTACAACAGAGTAATGCTGTTTAATTTTTCTATCTGGATTTTTCCATCCCATACGAGTTCATGGAGGTGATAATCCTTTAATAAAGGTGCTTCATCCGGTGTAAAGGTTCTGCCAAGTATTTTGTATATTAATGTTTTTATCACACTGTTGTGTGCGACAACCAGGACATGTTTTTCATTAAAGTTTTTTGCAGCCTTTTCCATTGCCCTGGAAACCCTTTTTAAAACCCCTATTCTGGATTCACCACCCGGCGGGCAAAACTTCCATCCCCTTGATTCCTGCAATTCAATTTCCCCGGGGGCTTGTTTTCTGATATCAATGATTCTTCTGCCTTCCCACGCTCCAAAATCCTGTTCCCTTAAATCCCGGTCAAATTTAATATCTACATTGATCTTATGTGAAATAATTCGGGATGTCTGCTCTGCCCGGATCATAGGGCTTGCGAGTATTAAATTATACTTTTCCTTGCTCAGGATTTCTCCCCATAGGCCAGCCTCCTGTATTCCCTCGGGACTTAAGGGCATATTGTTTTTTCCCTGGATTTTTTTTTCAAGGTTCCACCTGGTTCTTGCATGGCGGATCAATCCAAATTTTACCATTCAGACAACCACCTTAAGTAAGATATGTTCAAATCTTTTATAATTCCTATCAATATCATGGTAAATTTTCACATGGGTCCTTGCATCTTTTCCCATCTGTTTACAAATATCATCATTGGTTAACAGGTGTACAAGCATATCAGTAAAAGTCCTGCAATCATACATTGGAACCAGAAAGCCTGTTTTCTTGTCCTCAACAACTTCCGGGATACCCCCGTTTCTAAAGGCCACAACCGGCAGTGAACATGACTGGGCCTCCAGATATACCATTCCCAAAGACTCCCTGATCCCCGGGAAGGCAAACACATCTCCTGAACTGTAAAACCTGTACATGTCGTTGCGACGAATTTTCCCGGCAAAGGTATAATGCCCCGGTATATGCCTTTGGGCAAGTGCTTTTAGTTCATTTCCCATCTTTCCGCTACCGGCTATCACAAGATGAAATCTTATTTTTAATTTCACAAGTTCTTCACAGCACTTTATCAGCCATGACAGCCCCTGGGTTTTTACATCATCCCTGAACATTGCAGCTGTGAGGATAACGAGACAGGATTCCAAACCCCACTCTTTTCTTTGCAGTCTTCCAAAGCTTTCGTCTTTTTTAAATGCATCAGATTTGATACCGGGTTTTATATAGGACAGTTTTTTTGGGGGAATAATACGCTTTAAGTTTTTCAAATCTGGAATTTTGTTTGTAAAAACATGATCAGCCCGGATCAAGGCTGCTCGATTCAGATAAAACCCGAGGATTGTCTTCAGCCTTTTTTTTCTTTTAGTGGAATAAACCCCTTGAAAGATCACATATTTGATACCCAGCATCATGCAAATCCAGGGACCTATAAGATCCGGTGCTTTGTAATAGGTATGATAGGTGAGCCATAAATCAGGAGGGTTTTCACGAAGTTGTTTTAAGCACCGTATAAAATCAAGGGCCAATAACAGCCACAGCCATGGCTTAAAATAAATCCACCTGGCTCTTAAAGTGCTTTGAACATCAATTATATGCCCCTGTTCTTCAAGAAATCCGACAATGCCCCGGGCAATGACAAGGTCGCCCGACGGATTTTTATGCCCAAGTGGTTTAAATGGGGCATAAAAGGCTATTTTCATTATAATTCTGCTCGGTTAACTTGGTTGGGTTTAATTTCCAGGCCAGGTATCTTATCCTGATAAATACGGGCCAGATCTTTTATCAGCTCTTGATTATTAAAATCTCTGGCAATCCTTTTCCTGGCTTCCAGGGTCATCTGTTTTCTTAAATCTGCATCCGTCAAAACTGCTTCCATGGCACGGGCCAGGGCTTTTGGATCCTTTTGCGGCACCATCATCCCGGATACACGGTCTTCAAGAAATTCAGGTATTCCTGAAACATTAGTTGCCACCACCGGCAGATTCATTGCCATACTTTCCGCCATCACATTGGGGATGCCGTCCCTGTCGCCATTGCGGGCTATCTGGCAGCCCAGCACAAACAGGTCCGCATCTGCATAATGGTTGATTACATCTTCATGGGTTAAGGTGCCGCAAAGTTTTGTCACTTTTTCAAGTTCCAGTTTTTTTATAAGTTTTAATATTTTATCATTGTCATCCCCTTCTCCGATCAGGGCATGCATGAACTTGATGTTTTTATCCCTGAGAATGGCCAGTGCATGGTATACATTTTCAAGTCCCTTTTTTTCGGTCATTCTTGCAACAGTCAGCAGCTTATAGGGAGGCTTGCACTCTATGTTGTTGAGTTTTGGAGAAAAATAATCCAGGTTGATCCCGTGATATACGCAGAAAATTGGTGTGGTGTTTTTACCGGCTAATTGAGACAGATAATTTCTATTGTATTTTGTGCAGGTTACAACAAACCGGGCCAGGTCAATTTTTTCTTTCAGCTGTCTTTGATCAGAGGTATAAATATCTTTTGCATGGGCAAAAAAACTAAAAGGAATACCGCTCAACAGGCTTGAAAACAATGCCACCGATGTGGGTGAATGGGCAAAATGAGCCTGGAAATGGATAATATTTTTCCCGGGCAGGCACTTATGCACAAGATAACCTGCCTGGAGCAGGTGTTTAATGGTGGCTGATTTTTTTGTCCGCATCCACCTTACAGCTGCCTTTTTTACAGCCTTTAAATAAACCTTTGGCTTTTTAAAGGCCAGCATTAAATTATGATACCCCAAAGTCAGCAAATGATTCAATATTGTGCTGGGCAGGTAGTCCACACCTGCTTTAATGTTTTTTACACTGGCATGGGTAAATGTCTCCCTTGGGTGACGCATGGACATGATGTGGATATGAAACCCCAAGGATTCCAGAAGCAGTATCTCATTTGCAATAAAGGTCTCTGATATTCTAGGATAACCTTTTAAAACCATACATAGTGTCGGGGTCACATTTTTTTCCATTTTTACCGTTCCAAAATTTTGATATGTGCTCACAGATATTTACAATTCCGGTCATCTTAAACTTGGCCACGGCTTTTGTAAAAGGTTCTTTGTTTTCCAGCATATGGAGAATTTTTTCTTCCAGGTTAAACTCATTTAGCTGACTCCATGGAATGAACTCAACCAGATTTTTACGATTAAAGGCCTGGGCCCTGATATACTGCTCTTTTCTTGGTGTTTCCCTGGGGATAACCAGGGACATGGTTTTTGATGATAAAACCTCGCAAATTGTATTATAACCTCCCATACAGACCACAATATCAGATGCTGCAATCAAATTTTCCATATCTGGGAAAAACCCATAGGACGTAACACCCAGTTTATTTGCACGTTCCAATACCTGATCCTTATCATTTTTGGACAAAAAGGGTCCGGTGACAAG
>DAOWMW010000207.1 GCA_030642865.1 Desulfobacteraceae bacterium | reverse complement strand
CCATTAAATATGAGGGTGCTAATATATTCGATATAAAACATAAAAATATTCAAACAATAGTTGCGATTATATTATTAGTATTTGCTGGAGTCTTGGGATATATTTTGGACGATCCTGTAATCAGTACCGCCTCAATGGTTTCCTTACCATTTTTAATTGTGTTATCCTATGTTTTCATAAATTATGGCAAAACGTAGGCAAGATTTTTTATACTTTTATTGCTGTTAGATCCTTAGTGATTTGTGAAATATTTTGAGTTACGACAAGCTTGATTTTGCTGTTATTTGGCTGCTGTAACATTCACGATGCAATTTCTCATTTAGCCAGCTTAAAAAACTATTCACATATACTTTTTTTAGTATTAATCCGGCCAATTAATACCCGCAACAAACTTTTAAATGTGTTATACAATGCACATGGAAAAAACTGATGCTCGTAAACTTAGTACAGACACCCAACAACTCCGGTACCGGTGTTTGTCAAGCAAGTTGTCCCCTAAATTGCCCGATCATAATCGGAACGAAATATTTCCCCGCGTTCGATTCCCCTGATGATCACATGATGCAGTGCACCTGGCGCATCTATTCTCGTTTTGCGTGGCATAATTAATAAGTATCATATAAAATCTTCAATGAAAACCATAACGTTATAGACGTCCCCCGTCCTGTTCCCCTCAATCCTAATTGTTTCTTTTTCCGTAAAAAATTATGGAACAGTTTGATAAACATAACTTTTTTTACCGAACAGGTCGCAACTATTTGCAATATCTGTTATATCAATACAATATAATAATTAACCAATATTAGCCTCACCAATGTTTATGGATGTCGTCCTATTCGTGGAATTACATTTTTTTGGACCTGGTTCTAATTTCGGCCATACATTGAGCTATAAGAAAATTTAAAAATTTGTTTAACATTTGATAGCCAGGGTTATGATTAAGGATCGTGAATTTATTTCATCCCCAATCCTAACTCTTTTTTTAAAAATAGTGCCTGAACAAAATTGCTAATTTCCCCAATTTTTGAGGCTGGGGAAAACTATTTTTCGCTGGGTACTAAATAAGAGGATATAATGCAAATAAAAAAAAGCCAACTATCTGATCTTCATAATAATGAAGTCGAATTTCCTTGTGAAAAATTACATTTGAGCTATGTTAAATCTCCCGGATTTTATTATGGCTATAAAACCCTTGGGGACAATTTTGATAATACAGTTGCTCTCCATGGCGAGAGACCCGCCATGATATCCCGATTTTTTGATAAAATTTATCCCCGGGAAATGATCTGGACATGGAACCAGATGAATGAAATGGTGACAAAGCTTGCCCTGGGATTATTAGATCTTGGGCTTAAAAAAGGTGATAAGGTGGGGATATGTGCAGATTCAACACCAAATTTCTGGATACCCCAGCTTGCCTGCGCCAAAACAGGGATCATTTTTTTCCCGATTCCCCCACGGCACAGATATATTGAATTTCACCATGTACTTTCACATTCCAAAGCAAAAGGGCTCTTTTTTACAGAAAAGGATTGGGCAACAGGTTTCTCTTTTATAGATATGCTTAACCAGCTCAAATCGGATCTTCCGGACCTTGAACATTTAATCATATCAAGGGGGGAGTTAAAAAAAGGGACCATTTCCATGCATGAACTCATGGGAAAAAATCAACAGACAAAATATCCAAAAGATTATATTAATGGGACTTATCTTAAAGAAAACCCGGTATTACCTGAAGATTTAAGGGATCTCCAGTATACATCCGGAACAACAGGAAACCCTAAAGGTGTTGTGTGCACTTATAATGCCAGAAACTATCAGACCTGGGGGGCGAATATAAGGGTGAATCTGACCAAAGATGATGTTTATCTTTGCATGGCACCTGCAACACATGCTACGGCCACTTCCCATGTAATGGATTCAGCCGTACTGTCAGGGGGTGCCCTGGTGATGCCTGGAGCCTTTGACCCTAAATACGCCCTTGAACTTATTGATAAATACAAAGTATCATTTACAGCCGGTGTCCCTGCATTTTTTATAATGATGATGAATCATCCGGATTTTTTAAAATATGATCTTAGCTCTTTGAAAAAAATGTGGATAGGAGGGGCTGCATGTCCCGAGGCAACTGCCCTTGAGATAAAAGAAAAAATAGGGGGTGGCGAGGCTCAACTTTTTGCGGCATACGGTATGACAGAAACTGGCGCAGATATTATGACATCTTTGAAGGACCCTGTTGAAGTATTTTCAACTACAGTGGGGAAACCCAGTGCAGGAATCGAAATGTCCATTCAGGATGGTGCGGAAAATGTTGTTCCTGTGGGAACACCCGGAGAGGTATGCCACAGGGGTGGCGTTTTGATGGTGGAGTATTACAAGAACCCTGAAGCTACAAAAAGAACCATAGACAAAAAAGGGTGGCTCCACAGCGGCGATGTTGGGCTGATAAATGAAGATGGAAATTTGAAAATAATAGGGAGGTCAGGAGATAAGATAAACAGGGGAGGGGAGATCATTTATGTGAGGGAAGTGGAAGAGATTTTGTTTAAACATCCCAAAATAATGGAGATCAACATAGTTGGCTATCCTGACAAGGCCATGGATGAGAGATCCTGCGCTTTTGTTATCCTGAAGAAAAGGGATGAAACTCTGACAAGAGAAGAAATTGTCAGCTTTATGGCTGACAAAATAGCAAAATACAAAATTCCTGATAGATTTGAAATTGTTGATTCTTTTCCCCTGAGTACCGGTGGAAAAGTGCAAAAATTCAGGCTCAAAGAAATTATAGCAGAAAAGGTTAACACAGAGTAAGGATTGGGGATGAAATAAATTCACGATCCTAATTATTCAGCTTGACTGCTTCGAGTATCACAACACAGTAATGTTAGGATAGGAAATTGCAAGAAGCAAAATACGAAAAGTTTAATTGTTTTTTCCGCTATTGGGGTACCCGCAACCCAAGGATGAAGTTGCAGGAGTCAGTTATCAGTTGTCAGTACTGGAGTTTATTTTGAAAGTTTTTGGACTATCCGATACCTGGTGCGTGTTCGAATCACATTTAATATTATTTGTAGCAGGGGGAACCTGGATGTTTGAGAGAAAGTTTTTTGCTGGTTGGGGTGATATGGATTCCAATTCACATATGATAAATACCGCATTTTTAGCTAAAGCTGCAGATGTCCGACTAATTTTCTTTGCAGAAAATGGATTCCCCATGGAAGAATTCACACGGCTGAAGTTTGGACCTCTGGCCATGAAAGATGAAATTGAATATTTTAAGGAAATAAGATTGTTGGAGGAATTTAAGGTTGATGTCAGTATTGCGGGCCTTTCAGAAAACGGTAGTTGCTTCCGTTTGAGAAACAGGTTTTGGCGGTTAGGTGGGAAATTAGCAGCACAAGTAACGTCTTCTGCTGGTTGGCTTGACTGGGCAAATAGAAAATTGATGGCGCCATCTGATGCATTACTTTTAGTTTTAAAATCGCTACCGAAAACAGACGATTTTCAGATTATTTCTTCAAGTTTCAAGTGATTGAATGAAACTATTCAGAGAGACTGAAAGCGCTCTGCTAACCCCATCCTGGCAAGCCCTGCTGATTATGAAATATTAGCAGGGCCTGCAAGTTG
>DAOWMW010000054.1 GCA_030642865.1 Desulfobacteraceae bacterium | reverse complement strand
TCAGATTCCCCTTCGCTGTAAAGGACAGGCTTTATAGCCTCAAGGTACCAGTCACAAAACTCATGCCATACAAATTGATATAATGTTCCTGCTGCATCATTGAATTTGTAATTGTCCAGGGCATGGGCCACCTCTTTTGCAACGGATTGCAACCTTGATAAAATCCATTTGTCAGGGAGGGATAAAGCTTTTACGTCCAATGAATCAAAAGTCTGTATATCACTTGTATCTGTTATGTGCATCATGGCAAAACGAGAGGCATTCCATAATTTATTTATAAAATGGCGATACCCTTCCACACGTTTTTCAGACATTTTGATATCTCTTCCCTGGGCAGCAAAAGCTGCAAGGGTAAATCGAAAGGCATCTGTCCCGTATTGCTCTATTACGGTTAAAGGATCTATGACATTACCCTTTGATTTGCTCATTTTTTTTCCGTTTTCATCTCTGACCAAAGCATGAATATAAACATCTTTAAATGGTACATCCCCCATCATATGTATTCCCGTCATCATCATGCGGGCAACCCAGAAAAAGAGTATGTCAAAGCCTGTGATGAGGACTGAGGTGGGGTAAAACTTTTTCAAAAGGTCTGTATTATTTGGCCAGCCCATGGTTGAAAAAGGCCAGAGCGCAGAGCTGAACCATGTATCCAGGACATCAGGATCCTGTGTAAGAGTTTTGCCCCCGCAGGCAACGCATATTTCAGGAGGCTCAATGGCAACAATAAGTCTTCCGCATTGATCACATGTCCATGCCGGAATTTGATGCCCCCACCATATTTGGCGCGAGATACACCAGTCTTTAATGTTATCCATCCAGTTAAAATATGTTTTTCGCCATGTTTCAGGTATTATTCTGGTTTCATTTTTTTTCACAGCTTCAATTGCTTTTTTTGCCAGTGGACGGACTTTAACAAACCATTGTTTAGATAAATTCGGCTCAACAACTGTTTTGCATCGGTAGCAATGTCCCACGCCATGGGTGTAGGGTTCAGTCTTTACAAGAAGACCTTTTTGTTTAAGGAGTTTTACAACTCCCTTTCTGCATTTAAATCGTTCCTGGCCTTCAAAGATACCAGCCGGTGACATCATTCTTCCATTATCATCTATTGTTTTAATAGAAGGAAGATCATGACGCTGTCCAATCTCAAAGTCATTGGGATCATGGGCAGGAGTGATTTTTAATGCACCGGTGCCAAAAGAGATATCCACATAATGATCTTTTATTATGGGAATCAGCCTGTCTGTTAAAGGCAAAACAACATTATCAGTACCGATATTTTGGTATCTTTCATCATCAGGATTCAAAGCAACCCCGGTATCTCCGAACATGGTTTCCGGCCTTGTTGTTGCCACAACAAGACCCCCGGAGTTGTCAGGGTAAGGATATCTGATATAATATATATACCCCTGGGTCTCTTTGTGATCAACTTCAAGGTCAGACAAAGCTGTATTGCAGCGTGGACACCAGTTTATTATGTAATCCCCGCGATAAATAAGCCCTTCTTCATAAAGAGTAACAAATACTTTTCGTACAGCAGCAGAAAGCCCTTCATCCATGGTAAAACGCTCCCGCTTCCAGTCGCATGAAGCTCCAAGACGTTTTAACTGGTTGATAATGGACCCCCCGTACTCTTTACGCCATTCCCATACAGCCTCTATAAATTTTTCTCTTCCCAGTTGATCCCGGCTGATTCCTTTGGCGCTCAAATTCCGTTCCACAACATTTTGGGTGGCAATGCCGGCATGGTCAGTTCCAGGCATCCAGAGAACATTATCCCCCCGGAGTCTTCTGTATCTGCAAAGGATATCCTGCATTGTAACATTTAAAGCATGTCCCATGTGAAGAACCCCGGTCACATTGGGTGGAGGAATTACTATGGAATAAGCTTGCCCCTCTCTTTTTTCATCAGCTTCAAACAATCCTTCTTTTTCCCAGTAATCATACCACCGTTTCTCAACATCATGGGGTTCATATCCTTTGCTGAACAGGCTTGAACTCATCCCGAATCTCCTATAAAAAAAGGGGATTATAAATAATCCCCATTAATGTTAATACATTAAATATAAATTTTCAGACAATTAATTTCAGAAGGCTCTGGCCGGTAACATGGTAAATTTATTAATATAAAAAGCCATAGCCCCGTCAGATATCTTAGGTCTGGCAACACATCTAAAATATTTTTTATAAATTTTACATAGTTTATATGACTTGAAAATACATGTCAATGTTAAAATATATGTATAAATATTCACATAAATAAAATCATGTAACTATTCAGCCAATATCTACAGCAATACACTGAATCAGTGTAACTGAGTAGTTACAAAATCACCTCATTATCTGAAAATTTACAGTGGAGGACTAATTATACTGATTGCGGATTTGAATAGTCCCGTAGAAATGACTTACCATGATAAAACGTGCAGAATGGGTATGGTTAATTTTTGCAATATTTTATAAAAGACTGAACGCAGGATATCTCTGGAGTTTTGCAGCAATTAATATAATCCATAAAGCTGACAAATTTTTCCATGGAAACCGCATCCATTGCATGTTCCATGCGGCATGCTGTAGTGTTTGCTGTTTCTTCATCCACCTGAAGCACATTGGCCAGAAAAGCATAAAAAACATTATGCCGCCTGGTTGTTTCTTCAGCAATGGCAAGTCCTTGTTCTGTTAAAGTAATATAACCATATTTTTCCCAGTTAATCAGACCTTTTTTGTTAAGGGATTTCAGAGCCCCTGTAACAGAGCCTGGGAGGACGCCCATTTTTTCGGCGATATCCTTACCTCTTGCTACTTTTTTTAATTTTTCCAGTGCAAGTATGGTTTCAAGATAATCTTCAAGATTAGCAGACAGCATTTTTTTTTTCATAAATTCCCCCTTAAAATTTTTAGTAATCATAACTTTTTTTGGTCATAAGGTCAACTTATAAAATTTCTTTTATGTTCACCTTTATTCCCGTTTTGCGGGGAGGGTTAAGAACTAAACTCAAGATGACTCCTGCTAATAAAACAATACCTCCTGTTAAAAAGGCTGCTGAATAATCTCCGGTTTTATCATAAATATAGCCGGCATATGGCGCCCCTATTGCCCCTGCGGAAGTTCCTCCAAAAATCAGGACTCCGAAGATGGTGCCGGAACAGGCTGTTCCAAAAAAATCGATATTTTTTTTAATGATTAATGGTAAAGTGCCCCCGTATCCCAGGCCGTAAAGTGCTGCAACAATGTAGAATCCCTGTAAATTATTCACCCATATCAATGAAAACAATAAAAGTGCCTGGAGCATAAGAGATACAGGGAGGAGGTTTTTTGAATTGTATCTGTCTGCTGCTCCTCCCATGGCTATTCTTCCTATTATGCCGCTTCCTCCAATCAGGGTAAGAACAAAAGCTGCCTGAATAGCTCCGAACCCCATATCATCCAGATGAGCCACCAGGTGTGTGGTGACAATGGTAAGGCCAAAAATAAGGGTGATAAAGATGCACAGCAAAAACATGAATGATGAAGTTCCAGCAGCTTCCTTTAACCGGTAATCTTTACCTGTGATTTCGTTGTTTTCGTTTTGAATATTATTATCCGGTGTCTCGGAAATCTTTACAGATGGTTCCCTGAACAGCATTGTCACAGGGAATCCTGCAACGGCAATGAAAAGCCCTATGATAACCAGTGAATTTCTCCATCCATATATTGTAATAAGATATCTGGTGAATGGTGGAAAGATTATCTGCCCCACGCCAACCCCGGCTGCCACAATACCGATGGCCAGGCCTCTTTTCAACACAAACCACCTTGTAACAGTTGTAAGAGGGGGAACGTATGCTGCACCCATACCGAATCCTATTATTATACCAAAGGATAAATAGAGGTGAACAGGTTCTGTGATTTTTGACATAAAATAATATCCCAGAGCGATAATAATTGTATTAACTGATGTTACCCATCGGGCACCGTATTTATCACTTAAATATCCCATGAGAATTCCAGAGGCGCCATGGATAAACATATATACAGAGATGGCCCCTGAAGTAAGGGCTCTGCTCCAGCCGAGTTCAGATAGAATGGGCTTTAAAAAAACGCCAAAACAATAGTATGAACCATATAAAAGGATTACCAAAAAAAAACCGGCCAGCACCACATCCCAGGCATTATCCTCTGTATCTAAATTTAATTTTTTCAGTAACCTGTTTTTCAATTTGTTTATACTTCCTGTTTGTTGAAATCAGCAGTGTCCGGTCAGGAAACTACAGGGAACAATTAAACTTTCCCCATGCAAGATTCTAACCGGACACTGCTTGTGTTGAAATAGTTTTATAATTTAAGTTCATCGAAAATGCTAAAAAAATCAAATATGTCATCTTCGTTATTATAAAAGTGGGGTGATATTCTGATATTTCCATTACGAAGGGAGAGCATGATTTTTTTTGAAGTTAAAAAATTGTAACATTTTACAGGATCATCCCAGGGTTTAAATGATAAAATTCCAGAGCGGTTTTCCCTGTCTGATGGTGAAATAGTATGAAGACCACGTTTATCAAGGTGTGTTTTAAAAATATCATTGAGATGTAAAACTTTAGAATGGATGTTTGAAATTCCAATCTCTTGTAGCAGATTCAAGGCCTCCCCCAATCCGAGGATTCCTGAAATATTCATCGTGCCAGACTCAAATTGCAGGGCATTGTTTTTGAGGGTAAAGTTAATATCAAAATTCTCGTCATTAATAACACTCTTCCATCCCACGCTAAATGGAGTTAAGAGATCGTTTACCTGCCTGCTGATAAAAAGTATCCCGATTCCCATGGGTCCTGTTAACCATTTGTGCCCCCCTGCTGCAAGAAAATGGATGCCGCATTCTTTTACATCTAAAGGGATAACCCCCAGGCTCTGAATTGCATCAACAAATAAAAAAATTCCTTTTTTTTTACAAAAATTTCCAATCTCGGGAAGATTTGCAGCAAATCCTGATAAATAATCAACAGAACTCAATGCTATCATTTTTGTTCTGGAGGTTATCTTTTTTTCAATATCTTTTAAATTTATACAACCATTGTGTCGTTGTACAAATTTAACCTCCGCACCTTTTCTTTTTGCATTCAGCCACGGGTAAACATTGGAGGGAAAGTCGGGTACAGGTATAATTACTTCATCCTTCTCTTTCCAGTTAAAGCCTGATGCAACTATGCTGATTCCTGCTGATGTATTTTCGGTAAAGGCTATTTCATCAGAATCGGCATTGATTATGGATGCGGCCGACTTGCGAACAGCTTCAACCCGCTTAATCCAGTTGAAATATTCTCTGCTCCCCTGGGTTGCATTTTCTTTATAAAAATCTGTAACCGCCTTAAGAACCTTTAATGATACAGGGGATACGGCTGCATGGTTCAAAAAAATATAATCTTGCGTAATAGGAAAAGAGGAGCGATGGTTATCAATTTTCATGGCAAAAAAAGGGCTTCCTTTATTTTTGAATTATAACATTTTTACCATCAGGGGAATAGCAACAAAGGTGCCAATGCCGCTTCCAATATTGGTAAAGACCACAATAAGGAGTATCCGTGTGAGTCTGTTTTTCCAGAACCCCCTTACAGTAAGTATGTCGCTGGAAAAATTTTCAAGATCCATAACTTTTGGTTTTCTTATGAGGGTTTCCACAAGCCCTGAAACCCACCCTGCTGCGATCATCGGATTTAAAGAGGTTAATGGCGCCGCCACCAGGGATGAGAGAATGGTTAAAGGGTGAGCCATTGCCAGGGATGCTCCCAGTCCTGCCAGAGCACCATTTGCAATAATCCACCATTTAATCATATGAATTCCAGTATCTGTTTCCCCATAAAAAAATCCAATTACAAAAAGGGCACAAATGAGTAAAGGGAAGCCCCATTTCATAATAAATGACATTTTTCTTTTTGGCGGGAGGGTTTCCAGCTCCTTAATATCCGGGTCTGTATTAATATATTTTTTAATCCCTGGGATATGTCCTGCGCCAACCACAGCCACAATTTTTTTGCCCGGGGCAGATTTAATTTTGCTGGCAAGGTACATATCCCTTTCATCTATGAGAATGGTTTTGATAATGGGCTGAATTCGTCCTATTTCCGAAAGAAGTGTTTCAAGCACATCTTCTTTTTTCATTTTTTCAATATCTTCTTTAGTTATGTCATTTATCTGGCCCAGGGAGAAAAGGAATTGAAATATCAGTTTGACTTTGCCCCATAATCCCATGGCCCCCCATGTCCTTGAAAGTGTGATGTGTACATCCCTGTCGGCAAGATAAATTGCAGCCCCCACTTCATCAGCGGTTTCCATGGCCATTAACATTTCCTGGCCAGGGGTAATTTCAAAATTACTGGCCACCCTTTTTTGAAAAGATGCCAGCAAAAGGTTGGAAAGAAGAAGAAATGTTTTTTTTTCCTTTATTACCTTTATTACATCCATCTCCTGCCATTTTTGTTTTTGCGTTATGGTTTGGTATCTGGATTCGCACAATTCAACACAAACAGTATCCGGGTTATTCTCTTTTATGGTGGAGATTACAAGGTCAACACTTTCCGTTGACACATGGGCAGTCCCAATAAGAAGAATCTCTTTTCCGTTTACATTCAAAAGATGGAGCATACCATCATCTGTTTTAACCATATATTACTCCTTGTAAATAGTTTGCTATCTGAATATAATTAAATGGGTTTTATGTCAATTTTTAACGGTAAAAAAAGGGTCACACCTTTGATTATTGAAAATAATCTGGAAGAATATATTTATGAACAAAAATTTTTATATGATTGAAAAAGAACCATATTATCTTAATACAAAAAATGAGGTCAGCATGTTTAAAGCTGCCTATGCCGGCAGATTGCCGGTGATGCTTAAGGGCCCCACCGGATGCGGAAAGACCAGGTTTGTTGAGTATATGGCCCATAGTTTAAATTGTCCCCTTATAACAATTGCCTGCCATGAAGACCTTTTTGCTTCGGATTTGATCGGTCGTTTTCTTTTAAAAAATGATGAAACCGTATGGTGTGACGGTCCATTGACCAAAGCTGTACGCATGGGTGCCATTTGTTACCTTGATGAGGTGGTGGAAGCTCGTAAAGATACAACTGTTGTTATCCATCCATTAACTGATAACCGGCGAATTCTCCATGTTGACAAAAATGGTGAAACCTTAAACGCGCATAAAAATTTTTTGGTTGTAATTTCATATAACCCCGGATATCAATCTGTTATAAAGGATCTCAAGCAGAGTACGCGTCAGCGTTTTATAGCAATAAATTTTAATTACCCTCCTTTTTCAAAGGAAGTTGAGATTGTTGCAAAGAAGGGGAGATTGAGATTAAAATAGCCCGGCAACTTGTCTCTTTAGCTGAAAAAATAAGAAACATTAAAGAGCATGGTCTCTCCGAGGGGGCAAGTACCCGCCTGTTGATATATGCAGCCAGACTTATCAGGGAAAATGTCTCTCCTTATGAGGCATGCAAAGCTGCAATATGTCTTCCTCTCACAGATGATGACAGAATACAGGAAACATTAAATGATCTGGTTGAAGATACCTTTGGTGAGTTTTAAAATGTTACCCCCTTTGATTCAAAAAATTATAATTAGGATCGTGAATTTATTTCATCCCCAATCCTTAACCGTAAATATAAATTAAAAGAGAAAAAATGCTTACTCTTTCTAAAACAGAAAACAAAATTCTTATGTCTCAAGCAAGAGAGTCTTTAACGGGGCGGTGGGGATTAGCTTTAGGAGCATCTTTAGGATTCGATCGAAAATAAATTGGCAATTTTAAGTGTTGAGGCGCCTGCCTGACAAGGCGTGAAAACGCAGGAATATCAAGATATTTATACGTTTTCGTAACGCAGTCAGGCAGGATGGATCGACGCTTAAAATGCTA
>DAOWMW010000127.1 GCA_030642865.1 Desulfobacteraceae bacterium | reverse complement strand
GGCATGCTTAAACACAAGGTGCACGGCGCCCAGCAAATAGGTGCGCAGGTTACAAATCTCCTGGGTCTTGCAGCCACAACAGCAAGTGTGGAAAGCTGGATATTTGATGATATAAAACATACCTTCCTTGATAATCAGGAAATTTACGAAAAATTAAAAGAGAATAACCGGTTTACGGCACTGGATATTATAAAACGGCTCCTTGAAGCTCAAAAACGTGATTACTGGAATACTGACGAAAATACCCTGGAAGAATTAACAGATATGTATATGGAACTGGAAGGAGATATAGAAGGGGCAGCTGAGGAAAATTATTAAGCTGTGTGGTTAGCTGTTAGCTAACCCCACAGGTGGAAAATTATTGAAAAAAAAGGGGGGGCTGGGTCTAAATTCGGCTGCAGGTTCAGCTTTGACACCTGATGGCCGATGTTAAGGGCTCGCTCAAAAATAACTTAACATTGCCAGTTTATTTTCGAGCGAACCCTAAGACCAACCCCAAATTGCACAAGAGTGCGCTCTATTTTTTACCCCTGCAAAGTGTCAAAGATAAACTTGAGTCACAGGAATAATGTATGAATATATTTAACAACACTTATCCTTTTTCAGCCATAGTGGGGCAGCATGATTTAAAGCTTGTTCTATTATTAAATGCCATAAATCCACGGATAGGGGGTGTTATCATCCGTGGAGAAAAGGGAACCGCCAAATCGACCACTGTTCGTGCTCTGGCCAGCCTCCTTCCGGAGATCAGGGTAATCAGGGGATGTCAATATTCCTGCGATCCTGATAATTTGATGGACATGTGCGATAAATGCAAAAATAATTTGAACAATCACACTATTCTCTCCAGGCGTGCACGGGTGGTGACCCTCCCCTTAAATGCCACGGAAGACCGGATTGTTGGAGGAATAGATTTTAATTTTGCAGTCAAATATGGGAAGCGGGAATTACACCCTGGGCTTCTTGCAGAAACCCACCGGGGAATTCTTTATATAGATGAAACTAACCTCCTTGATGATCATATTGTAGATCTTATTCTCGATGCAGCCTCATCAGGTAAAAATGTGGTTGAAAGAGAAGGTATCTCTTTTGCTCATTGCTCCAGCTTTATTCTTGTGGGTACCATGAATCCCGAAGAAGGAGAGCTGCGACCCCAGCTTCTGGACAGATTTGGTTTTTGTGTGGAAGTAAAAGGAGAAACCGATCCTGATAAACGAATTCTTTTAATGGAGAGGAGGGAAGAGTTTGACTCCGACCCCGGGGCATTTATAAAAAAATTCGCACAGGAAAATAAAATTATTTCAAATAATATTATTAATGCCAGAAAAATTCTGCCTGGAATCAGATTCCCGGATCATCTAAGGCATTTTATTTCCCGACTCTGTACTGAAAATAATGTGGCAGGTCACAGAGCCGATATAATCATTGAACAGGCTGCCAAAGCCCTTGCTGCCATGGAACAAAGAAGCGATGTTACAGTGGACGATATTCAAAAAATTGCATTATTTGTTCTTGCCCACCGGAGAAGAGATCCTGCGCCACCACCGCCGCCGCCCCAGCCTGAAGAAAATGAAGAACAAGAAAATAATCCCCCGGAAGATAAGGAGCAGAATGCAGATCAGGAGAATAACCAGGAGCCGGAAAAAAACAGCGATTCCATGGAGGGGGAGGATGATCCCGGAGAAAAAGATCCTTCTGATTTAGAGCCTGATATCAAGGAAGATGAAAAAAACCATACTGCTTCCGAGCAAATTTTTGAGGTGGGAAAAATATTTAAAACAAAAAATTTTTCAGCTCCCAGGGATCGTACTTTTAGAAAAGGTTCGGGGAAACGGTCCAGAACCCGTATTTTTCAAAAACAGGGAAGATATATCAAAAGCACAACTCAAAAGATCTCGGGAGATATAGCTTTGGATGCCACCCTGCGGGCCGCAGCCCCTTTTCAAAAAGTCCGCAAAAGTATTAACGGAATTGCTCTCTCTTTAACCAAAGATGACATAAGAGAAAAAATAAGAGAAAAAAGAATAGGGAATCTCCTCCTTTTTCTGGTGGACGCCAGTGGTTCCATGGGTTCCAGGGGGAGAATGGCGGCCTCCAAGGGAGCAGTAATGTCCCTCCTCCTTGATGCCTATCAAAAGCGGGACAAAGTCGCCATGGTCTCATTTAGAAAGGATGAGGCAGTGGTTAATCTCCCCCCCACATCTTCCGTGGAACTGGCAGGAAATTTGCTCAAAGAAATGCCCGTGGGGGGAAGAACCCCTTTTTCAGCGGGGATCCTGAGAGGATATGAGCTTCTTCAAAATTATTTATTAAAAGAACCTTCAGGCCGTCCCATTGTTATTATTATTTCGGATGGTAAGGCCAATAAAGCGATGGGAGAAGAAAAACCTGTTGCAGAAGCCCTCTCTTTTGCTGCTAAAATGGCCGCAGATGAAAGAATCAGATTTATTATAATCGATACAGAAGAAAAAGGTCTGGTTATGTTCGGCCTGGCAAAACAGTTTGCAGAAGTAACCAATGCAAAATATTTTAGAATTAATGATCTCCAGGCTAATCAACTGGTTAATATAATAAAGGAAAAAATCTAATGCATACAAAAGAGATATATCCCTTTACAGCTATTGTCGGGCAGGAGAATATGAAGCTTGCCCTTATATTGAATATTATCAATCCATCTATTTCCGGAGTTTTAATCCGCGGAGAAAAGGGGACAGCCAAGTCTACTGCTGTAAGGGCTCTGGCAGCAATTCTCCCTGAAATTGAAGTTATTAAAAACTGCCCTTTTCAGCTTGCCCTGGCAAATGAGCATGATTTGTGCCTGGAATGCCAGCATCTGGATTGCAGGGATAAAACTTTGTCACACAGGCCTGTTGAAACAAAAAAAAGAAAAATCAGGGTGGTCGAACTGCCGGTGGGGGCCACAGAAGATCGGGTGGTGGGAACCATGGATCTGGAGCAGGCCATAAAAAAAGGTGAAAAAAAAATTGAGCCCGGGCTTCTGGCCGGTGCCCACAGGGGAATTCTCTATATGGACGAAGTTAATCTCCTTGATGACCATGTGGTTGATCTCCTCCTTGATTCTGCAGCCATGGGGGTTAACACAATAGAGAGGGAGGGAGTATCCTTTTCCCATCCTGCCAGATTCACCCTTGTGGGCACCATGAATCCGGAAGAAGGCGAACTTCGACCCCAGCTTCTTGATCGTTTTGGTTTATGCGTTCACATAGAAGGAATTCTGGATCCCGATGCCCGTGTTACCATTATGGAGCGAAGAACTGCTTATGATGATGACCCCGGGTCTTTTTGCAGTGAATGGGAAAAAGATTCACAGCAGATAGTTGAAAAAATAAAAAAAGGAACAGCCCTGTATCCCAAAGTAAGCATAGAACGCCCCCTTTTACTGAGAATTGCCGATTACTGCATAGACGTTGGAGTAGACGGGCACAGGGGAGATATTATAATGCTGAAAACAGCCAAGACCCTTGCGGCATTCGAGGGGAGAGAAACCGTAATTGAAAAAGATATTGAAAAAGCAGCGGAACTTGCCCTGCCTCATCGTGTGCGGCGGCAGCCCCTTCAAGACATTGTAGTCGATATAAACAGCGCCCGCAGGCAAAAAGCCTGATATACTGCAGGGGCAGAATCCCTTCTGCCATTGTAGGGGCAGAATCCTTTCTGCCCTCTTCTCTGCAAATTTTGGAAGGACATATTACTCCACGCGCACCGGGTATCGTGATTGAATGGATGTTTAGGATCGTGAATGTTATAAATTACCCATAAATTACTCATAATTACTTGTTCTTGTGCCCGTCTTCCGTGTTGCATCAATGGTCACAGACTTCGAGTATGCAACCCTTGATGCGCCTTGAATACGACCACAAGCCCGATGCAATTATGTGTAATTTTTTCATCCCCAATCCTAACTTGCACCCCTGTAATCTCTTGACTCTTGCCCTGTAGACATTATTATTAAACAGACTTTATCTTTTTTTAACCCAAAGCAGCAATAAAAGTGGAGAATTTTAAATATGCCTGAAAAGGATTATTATAAAATCCTAGGGCTGGAAAAGAGTGCCTCAGGGGATGAGATAAAAAAATCATATAGAAAGCTTGCCATGAAATATCATCCTGACCACGCCAAGGGAGATAAACGTGCCGAAGAAAAATTTAAAAAGATAAGCGAGGCATATGCGGTTTTAAGCAATAAAGATAAACGCAAACAATATGATGAATTTGGCGCAAGGGGATTCAATCAGCGATATACAGAAGATGATATTTTAAAAAACTTTGATTTTTCAAATATTTTTAAGGAATTTGGTTTTGGGGGGGGAAATTATTGTAGAAGGGGAGGTGCAAGACATTCTTCTGTAAATAATTTTTTTTTTGGTTCATCCCCAGAGCGGCAGACGGTTCAAAAAAAGGGTAATGATATTGTTTATGAACTCCCTTTAACCCTGCATGATGTCCTATCGGGAACAAGTAAAACTGTTAATTTACAGAATAATGGTCGTATGGAAAAAATAAAAGTTAAAATTCCAAAGGGTATGATAACAGGGAAAAAAATCAGACTTCCTGGAAAAGGAAAGCCAGGCTCCTATGGAGGGCCTGCGGGTGATCTCTTTATTCAATCAAAAGTAATTAATGATCCTTTTTTTGAAGTTAAAGATGTTAATGTTTATATTAATGAAAATATTAAAATAACAGATGCGCTTCTAGGAGTAAAGATACCCATACCGACCCTGGATAATAAAACTTTAAATGTAAATATTCTGCCAGGGACATCGCACAAAACTATGATGAGGCTTTCCGGACTTGGATTGCCGCAAATGAACAGTGATGCCAGGGGGGATTTATTCGTAAAAATTTATGTTGAAATGCCTTCTAAATTAACATCAGAACAAAAAAAAATAATAAAAAAATTAGCACGTACAGGGATATGATTAAGTAAAATTATTGACAAGATACTTTGTTCCGTGTAT